>NZ_PGUB01000101.1:0-14804 GCF_002924285.1 Aquimarina sp. I32.4
ATTTTGGTACCGCTTCTATGGCTGTTTCTAAAATCGTTTTTGACTTTTTTTATATACATATGCTTAAGATTTTTGTCGAGTCATCAAGTTAAGGTATTTTTGTAAGTAGCTAAAAAAAGCTCCCGAGGCAACGAGGATTAGTTCAACTCCATACTTACGACAAGCTTCTACGATACCAATCTCTTCCGAAGTAGCTAGTATTTCTAACTTCTGGTCTAAAGTCCATTTCTTGTATTTCATATCTCAAATGTATTAGTTTGAAATTTAAAAGAACACTCCGAACTTATTGGGGGCTAAACTACTATCTCAGAAATTATTAATGGTCAATATTATTATGGAATCGATGCAATAGAAACTAACTTTAAAGAAAATGCTGGGCAATATAGCATACTTCATTTAGCTTTACATGGTAAAGTAGATCATAATAAACCCGAAAATTCAAAATTGTATTTTACAAAAAGTAACGATACTCTCGAAGATAATTTGTTGTATAGTCATGAACTTTTTGCATTAGATATTCCTGCTGATCTTACGGTGTTAAGTGCTTGTAATACAGGAACAGGACAGATTGCTAATGGAGAAGGGATTATGAGCTTAGGTACAGCTTTTCAGTATGCTGGTACAAAAAGTTTGCTATTGAGTAGTTGGGAGGTGTCTGACAGAGCAGCGCCAGAATTGATGAAATATTTCTATTCTAATTTAGAAAAAGGAATGAGTAAAGATCGAGCACTACAACAAGCAAAATTAAAATATATCAATACTGCAGATATATTTTATACCAATCCTTTTTATTGGGGTAGTTTTTATTTATTAGGTAATTCTGATCCTATTGTAATAGATACTCCTTTTGTTATGAACAGTTTGTATTGGACACTTTTGATAAGTATTATTTTATGTCTTTTGTTGGTGGTATTTTATTATATAAAAAAGAATAGGGTGTAAAGTAATTTAAAAACTACTTAGCAGAATATATATTATAATAGCAAAGATTTTCTATAAAAATTAATCAAGAGGTAGTCACTTTCTATTTTTGTTATTTATATACTAAAATATAAAATTCCAAAATTGTATGAATATATAAAGGTTACAAAGCAAAACCCTGCTGCCGATATAATCTGGTAACAGGGTTTCAAACAACTAACCAACTAACTAATTTATATTTTAATCATCATCATCATCGTCGTCATCGTCGTGATATCTTTTTTTTCTTTTTCTATTTTTATAATAATGATCATCATCATCATCATCGTGATCATAATGCTTTGGTTTCCAATTTTGATTATAGTATGGTTCATGAGTCATAGAACATCCAGTTATTCCACAATATCCACAACCTCGGTAATAAATATCACCTTCTACAAATTTGATCCTACCGTATTTTTTATAATATACCCGTAGTCCTCCAATTTGATATACCAATCCACGTCTGTTATATCGTATATAGATACGACCTATTTTTCGTACTCTATTATATCTATCATAACTAATATAATTTGGACCAATTTTTTTAACTCTTCCGTAATAATCATATTGTACATAATTGCGAGGTGATCTCGCGTTGTGATATGGCCCAGGAGTATTGTAAATCACATTATCGTTCCAATGTGGGGGTCTTCTTCTTAGAATTCTGTAGTCTATTCCTCCATCTGTATAGATGAAAAATTTTACGCCACCTTGTACAAAGGTAATGGTTTGTGCATGATGATAGCGTTTTGTAACCCTATTCTCGTGATTCAGGTCCTTGTGATCGGTTGCCTTTGCAGTAGTTCCTACAAGTAACAGAGCCGAAATAAAAAATATTACTTTTCTCATAACCTTAATTGTTTTTGGGTTGATGCCTACTCATTAGCTTTTCGGCTTCCGCTATTTGATAATTTTCTTTTCAAATGGCGTGCCAAAAATTGTAAGGTTATGAGAAGTAATTGGTAATTATCTGTTTTTTAATATGTTAATTAATTCTTCTGGGTCGGCTCTTTCTTTATAATCTTCTTTTATATGATCGTAGAGTATAGTTCCGTCCTGATTAATAATGTAAGTTGCAGAAATAGGAAGTTGCTGATCTGTATTCCCGTTACTTTTTTCTAGGTCAATATTAAAGCCTTTATAAGTTTCTACTAAATCTTGTGGTAAAGTAAAGGTAAGGTTAAATTTTTCTGCAATTTTGTTATTCTCATCCGAGAGTACTTCAAAACTCAGGTTATTTTTTTCTGAAGTAGTTAATGAATTATCAGGAGTCTCTGGGCTTATTGCAACCAAGGTAGCTCCATTTTCTTCAAAATCAGGTAATGCTTGTTGTAATGCTTTTAATTCTAAGTTGCAATATGGGCACCATCCACCTCGATAAAAAGACAGTATTACTTTTTTATCTAGTAATAGTTCTTGAATAGAGATGTTTTTATTAGCTGCATTTGGAAGTGTGATTTCTGGTATCGCATTACCAGTTTTTAGTGCTTGCGAAACTATATCAGCATCTTTCAATACCTGAATCCCGTTTCTCATTATTTGTTGAACGTTTTCAGGATGTTTTTTTGCTGAATTTTGTGCTAAGCTTTTTAAGTCGTTTGTAAGTGACATTATTTGTGGTTTTGAGTTTATATTAAAACTTTAGCCGAAAATAAAGTCATCACATTACAGTGAGAACTATTATAATAATGTTAATTGTATTATAATAGTTCTCTCAATATTTTACAGTTTTTCTTTTAGGTATTGTGCAGTGTAAGATGCATCTATTTTTATAATTTCTTCAGGAGTACCTTCTGCAATAATGTTACCTCCATTTTTACCACCATCTAATCCAAGATCAATAATGTGATCAGCACATTTTACCAAATCAAGATTGTGTTCTATTACCAAAATAGAATGTCCTTTGGCAATCAATTCATTAAAAGAAGTGAGTAATTTTTTGATATCATGAAAGTGAAGTCCAGTAGTAGGTTCATCAAAAATAAATAATGCTTTGTCTTTTGTATTACCTTTTACAAGAAACGAGGCTAGCTTAATTCGTTGGGCTTCTCCACCAGATAGGGTAGAAGAGCTCTGTCCTAATTGCACATATCCCAGTCCAACATCTTGCAGAGGCTGTAATTTCCTTTGAATTTTGGTTTGGTTATGAGCAGAAAAGAAATCAATTGCAGTGTCAATAGTCATAGAAAGAATATCATGAATATTTTTGTCATGAAAAGCTACTTCTAGAACATCTTTTTTAAAGCGCTTCCCATTACAAGTCTCACACTCAAGATGTACATCGGCCATGAATTGCATTTCTATAGTAACTTCGCCTTCTCCTTTACAAGTTTCACAACGTCCACCATCTACATTAAACGAAAAATGTTTTGCCTTATAATTGCGAATACTTGATAACTTTTGTGAAGCAAATAGATTACGTATATCGTCATATGCCTTGATATAGGTAACAGGGTTGGATCGAGAAGATCTTCCGATAGGGTTCTGATCCACAAACTCTACATGTTTGATATTGCTATAATTTCCTTTTAGTTCTGTAAACTGTCCTGCCTTTTCTCCATAGCCTCCTAGTTCTTTTAAGATAGCTGGGTAGATAATTTTTTTGACTAATGTACTTTTTCCACTACCAGATACTCCTGTAATAGCTGTAAAGACGCCAAGAGGTACTTTTACAGTAATGTTTTTAAGATTATTCTCACGAGCTCCGATGATTTCTAAATAATATTTTGTAGATCTTCGGGTTTGGGGAATTTCAATTTGTAGAGTTTCGTTAAGATATTTTGCAGTAAGAGAATCAGCTTTTAGAATTTCACTAAAATTCCCTGTAGCAACAACATGACCTCCATGTGTTCCTGCTTCTGGACCAATATCTATAATCTCATCAGCAGCTTTCATAATATCTTCATCATGCTCAACGACAATTACCGTATTGCCCAGGTCACGTAATGACTGTAATACTTTTATTAGTTTTTCTGTATCTTTTGGGTGTAGACCTATACTAGGTTCATCAAGAATGTACATAGAACCTACAAGACTGCTACCTAATGATGTAGCTAAGTTAATACGTTGAGATTCTCCTCCTGATAATGTATTTGATTTACGATTAAGGGTTAAATATTCTAGCCCCACATTCTGTAAGAACTCTAATCGACTATTAATTTCTTTGAGTAAGCGTTTGGCAATTTTTGAATCATATTTGTTAAGAGTAATATTCTTAAAAAAATCAGCAAGCTCATTAAGTGGTTTTTCTACAAGATCAGTTAAGGTAGCTTCATTAATTTTCACATAATTAGCTTCTTTACGTAATCGTTTTCCTTTGCAAGTATTACATTTTGTTTTACCACGGTATCGAGATAGCATTACTCGATTTTGGATTTTATAAGCTTTAGATTCTAATTCTTCAAAAAAACTGGTAATTCCTTCAAAATATTCATTTCCTGCCCAAAGTAATTCTTTGTGTTCATCTGATAATTCAAAATATGGCTTATGAATAGGGAAATCAAATTTATATGCACTGTTTACTAATTGATCTTTGTACCAGCCCATACTATCACCTTTCCATGGGAATACGGCTCCTTCATAAATGCTTAATGCAGTATTAGGAATTACCAACTCCTGATCAATACCAATAACATCACCATATCCTTCACAATCTGGGCATGCCCCATATGGATTGTTAAAACTAAATAAATGTACATTAGGTTCAAGAAAAGATATTCCGTCTAATTCAAATTTATTACTGAATTGTTTTTGCTTGCCGTCTGTCAATGATTCTATATAACAGCTTCCCTTTCCTTCAAAAAAAGCAGAGTCAACAGCATCAGCAAGTCGATTGTAAAAATCTTCATTATCTCTTTTCACAATACGATCTACTACCAAATGATATGTATCCTTATCAATTATAGAGGCTTCTTCAATTCTGGTTACTTCATTATTGTGTTTTATACGTGCATATCCCTGTTGTTGTAAAACTTTTAATTTTCCTTCAAGAGTACGTCCTTCTTCTATATAAATAGGAGAGAGTAATAATAGTTTTTCGCCATCTTCAAAAGATTTTACATATTTAATAACATCTGTAACGGTATCTTTTTTTACTAATTCGCCAGAAACAGGAGAATATGTTTTACCAATTCTTGCATAGAGTAACTTGAGATAATCATAAATTTCTGTCGTAGTACCTACTGTAGATCTTGGATTAGTAGAATTTACTTTTTGCTCTATTGCAATAGCAGGAGCGATCCCTTTGATATAATCTACTTTTGGTTTATTAAGGCGTCCCAAAAACTGTCTTGCATATGATGAGAGGCTTTCTACATATCTGCGTTGCCCTTCTGCATATAATGTATCAAAAGCTAAGCTAGATTTACCAGAACCAGATAAACCAGTAATAACTACTAATTTATTTCTAGGTATGACTGCGTCTAAATCTTTAAGATTGTGAAGCTTAGCACCTTTTATAATTATGTTGTCTTTTGGATCTAAGGTTGTAATGTCTTGAATCATAGTAAATATGCAGTAAGAGCGCAAAGATAAGGATTACTAAATAAGTACGATAACTGAAGTGGATTGAAAGTTGAGTTAAAAAAATTAACAGGAAATTGTTTAATATTCGAGGATAGTTATTATATTAGCAATCTCAAAACATTCAAAAAACTAATCAAAACTGCCTATTGAATACCTTTACTTTTTAAGTTTAACGTAGCCCGAGCCCCAAGTTATATGCTTGTGCTAAATTGAGTCAAGGTATGAAAGATTACACCCTATCAGACGCAGTTCTGGTTAATAATTATATTAAAGGCGACGAATGTGCGCTTTCAATTCTTATTGAACGTCATAAGCAACGTATTTATAGTTTTATTTATTCCAAAGTATTTGATAGAGATGTCTCTGAAGATATTTTTCAGGATACCTTTATCAAGGTAATACGCACATTAAAAAATGGAAAATACAATGAAGAAGGAAAATTCCTTCCTTGGGTAATGCGTATTGCTCATAATTTGGTGATTGACCATTTTAGAAAAGGAAATAGAATGCCAAAATTTGAGGATAATGGCGAGTTCAGTATTTTTTCTGTAATTAGTGATGGAGATCTCAATGCAGAAAAAAGATTGATAAAGGATCAGGTAGAAGAAGATTTACGTAATCTAATCCAAGAATTACCAGATGATCAAAAAGAGGTATTGGTCATGCGTATGTATAGAGATATGAGTTTCAAAGAAATATCTGATAAAACTGGGGTTAGTATCAATACAGCTTTAGGTAGAATGCGATATGCTTTGATTAATTTAAGAAAAGTGATAGAAAAAAATAATATAGTTTTAACAAACTAATTAATCTATTTGTGCAATAAAGTAGTTTTGGTGCCGTTATAGTCTTATATAATAACTTTATAATTTAAGACATTTAATATGGCAAAATTTTACTTTACGTCTTCTAAAAGAGAAGAAAAACATTTATTACCAAGTAGAAATACAATTAATTTTTTACTAAACTATTCAAAATCATTACAGGTTATTGAATGTAATAACAGTTTAAAATTCGAAACGATTTTAAACTAAAAACATAAAAACAAAAAGCCTATTTTTTAACAGGCTTTTTGTTTTTATTATATTCACTTAGCACTGTCTTTCTACCAATAGTAGAAGTGATTATATCTTTATCTAGATTCCAACCTCTTGCAGGAGAATATTCTCGACCATACCAGATTATTTGTAAATGAAGATCATTCCATAACTCTTTAGGAAATAATCTTTTAGCATCTTTTTCTGTCTGTGTTACATTTTTACCATTAGTAAATCCCCATCGGTACATTAATCTATGAATATGTGTATCTATAGGAAAAGCAGGTACACCAAATGCTTGTGACATAACTACACCTGCAGTTTTATGGCCAACAGCTGGCAATGCTTCAAGAGCTTCAAAACTTTGAGGGACTTCTCCGTTATGTTTGTTAATGAGAATGTGAGATAATTCATATATTCCTTTTGATTTCATAGGGCTTAATCCTACAGGTTTTATGATTTCTCTAATCTCTTCTGCAGACAGTCGTATCATAGCATGTGGATTATCTGCTTTTTCAAACAATAAAGGAGTAATCTTGTTTACCCGAACATCTGTACTTTGAGCGCTCATTAATACAGCAATAAGTAATGTGTATGGATCTTTATGATCCAAAGGAATAGGAATTTTGGGATATAGTTCTTGAAGTGTTTTTATCGTAAAATCTACCTTTTCCTGTTTAGTCATGTCTCAAAGTTATTTTAAGCTAAAGTATAAAATAATCAACCCTCTATAAATATAGATAGGTATTAATTTCTTGCTAAAATTAAAAATAGATAAGTATTTTTGTTGCAAATTCAGCAAAAGAAATAGTAAAAAGTTTTATTCGTATAAATTATATAAAATGACAACATTAAAAATAGGGGATAAGGTTCCTGATTTTACAGCATTGGACCAAGAAGGAAATACTATATCCTTAGCAGATTATAAGGGTAAAAGATTAGTTGTTTTTTTCTATCCCAAAGCCAGTACTCCAGGGTGTACGGCAGAAGCATGTAATTTGAGAGATAACTATCAAACGTTTCAAACTCAAGGATATGAGATTATAGGAGTAAGTGCAGATAGTGCAAAAAGACAACTTAATTTTAAGAATAAAAATGAGTTACCTTATTCTTTATTAGCAGATGAAGACAAAAAAGTAATTGAAGCTTTTGGTGTATGGGGGCCTAAAAAATTTATGGGACGTGAATATGATGGTATCCACCGTACTACTTTTGTGATAGATGAAAAAGGAATAATTATAGAGGTAATAGGTAAAGTGAAAACCAAAGATCATACGGCTCAGATTTTGTAGTAAATCTATTTTTGTAAAAGTCTATGACACCCTTTTTATTTATAATAAAAAGGGTATATGTTTTTATTGATCTCTTTAGCATGATAATTTTTAATGAGTTTTTCAACAGAATTTAAGTAGTATAGTATAATTTTTTTTCTGTCTTGGCTTTTGCTTTAATCTCAGCCTAATTACTGTGTTTAAAATCTATTCCTTGTGAGAAAATGTGATTACTGGCAAGTATCAGCAATGACAACAAAATTATTCTTTTCATTTCGTTTTTGTTTTAGAATTCAAAATAAATACGAAACTGTTGTTCTTTTACCCTATTTATACAAGGTCAAAATTTTCACAAAAAATAGAGAGGTTATAATTTTATAACCTCTCTATTTTTACTATTTATATGAGATTTATTTTTCTATAGCTTTTTCAGCTTTATAGCCAAAGAAATTATTGGCTTTAATCATTTCAGGGATAAGCTCTGGTAATTGATTTTCCCAACCAGGAGTATCATCCTGAATATTTTGTAAAATTTCTCTTGAGAAAATATTCATAAGAGAAGCGTCATAATCTGCAATATCTTGTAGTTTACCGTTGTATTTAAAGAATTTATACAATTCTTTCATTCTCGGGTGTACTTTTAGAGTATCACTAGTCGTAATTTCTCCAGTTTTATGATTTTTTAATGGATATAGGTATACTTTTAGATCTTTAAAGAACAATTTACCAAAAGCTTCTAGAATCCCTCCACTAAGGTGTCTATAGTATTTTTCATCAAAAATATCTACCAAGTTATTTACTCCCATGGCAAGTGCCATACGTTCTTTGGTATAGTTTGAGAAGTACTCAACAACCCTATAATATTCTTTGAAGTTAGAAATCATTACAGTTTGCCCTTGAGAGCATAATAATCTAGCTCTAGCCATAAAATCTTCCTCATCAATTTCACCTTCTGCCCTTAGGTTGGATAAAGTGATCTCAAATATAACTACGGTTTTATCTTTATTTACTTTATTTTCACTCAAAAACATATTAAGTGACTTCTCGTAGATATCCATATTTACTTTGGTCACAGGTCTAAAACTACCACGAAGCGCTAATATGTTTTTCTTGTATAAAATGGCAGCAGGTAATATATTATTACCATCAGGGCCGAACATAACGGCCTCTGTCATTCCATTTTTAACTAGCTGTAAACTCATTAAGCGATTATCTACTTTACTAAATCTAGGACCAGAAAAGTTGATTGTATCAATTTCTATTTGATCTTTATCTAGGTGATCATACAGATAGCGTAGTAACTTTTTTGGATTATCATATTTGTAATATGCACCATAAATTAGGTTAACCCCTAATATTCCCAAAGTCATTTGCTGTAGTTTGGCATCATTCTCATGAAAACGTATATGCAATGAGATTTCGTTGTATTCTTCGTTTGGTACGGTTTGATATCTTATACCTACCCAACCGTGACCTTTGTATTTTTTTGCAAAATCAATGGTTGCTACAGTATTGGCGTAACTAAAGAATAATTTATTAGGATGTTTTTCTCTAGTAATTCTTTCTTCAATAAGTCCAACTTCATGCCTAAGCATTTTTTTTAATCTCGCTTCGGTAACATAGCGTTTATCGCTTTCGATACCATAGATAGCATCACTAAAATCTTTGTCATAGGCACTCATTGCTTTTGCAATAGTACCAGAAGCTCCACCTGCTCTAAAAAAGTTTCGAACAGTTTCCTGACCAGCACCAATTTCTGCAAAAGTACCATAGATGTTTTGGTTCAGGTTAATACGTAAAGCTTTGCTTTTTATTGAAGGGACAGACTCAAATTCTTTATCTCCCATTATCTTAATAGGCATAGTAAAAAGGGCTTTTTTTGTTTACTGTAAAGGTACTAATCCAAAAAGTATTAAAAAAGCATGTATGTAAATTTATATCTACACTTTATGTCCTATATTACGAATTAAGAAAAATATGTAATTTTTTGAGCAAAAAAATATAAGTACATTTGCTCTGGTTTATAGAAGCTATGGAAGTAACTTTTCTTGGTACTGGTACATCTCAGGGAATTCCTGTAATAGGAAGCGATCACCCTGTGTGTTTGAGTGATGATCCTCGTGATAAACGATTACGGGTTTCTGTGCTTATATCTTGGGGTCAATACTGTTATGTTATCGATTGTGGACCTGATTTTAGGCAACAGATGCTATCAAATAATGTATCAAGAATTGATGGTATTGTCTTTACACATGAGCATGCTGATCATACCATGGGAATGGATGACATTCGTCCTTTTTTTTTCAGACAAGGAGATATTCCTGTATATGCACACAAAAGAGTATTAGAGTCATTGAGTGCTAGGTTTGAATATATTTTTTCTTCAGAAAATAAGTATCCAGGAGCTCCCAGTGTTATAGAGCACGAGATTAGTAATACTCCTTTTTTACTGGGTAATTTGGATATTATTCCTATTAATACGTTTCATAATCGTTTACAGGTTTTTGGATTTCGATTCAAAGATTTTGTGTATATGACAGATGTAAAAACGGTAGAAGAAAATGAAAAGAAGAAATTAAGAGGTGTCAAGGTGTTAGTCGTAAATGCATTGCGGATAGAGCCACATCACTCACATTTTAATCTTGAAGAAGCACTAAAATTTATAGAAGAAATAAAACCAGAGAAAGCATACTTAACTCATATAAGTCATTTAATGGGGTTTCATGCTGAAGTTGAAAAAAAATTACCAAAAAACGTATACATAGCTTACGATAATTTAAAAATAACAATCTAGAAACATGAGGAATAAAATTTTTTTATATCTATTCATTTTTGCATTACTATTTATCCTTTTTCAATTTATGAATGCAAAAAAAGCGAAAGAATCCTACGATAAAAAAATAGATAACCTAGAAACTCGTATCACAGAAAAAGAAACAGCTATCGATTCTTTGATAAGTACGACTATGGATCTTACGTATTTTTCATTAGAGAGTAATGAGGATGCAGTGAGTTATTTTGAGGAAATGGGGTATGATGCCAATAAATTAACTTTGACAATAAGTGATCAAATTATTAGTCAGAATAAGGCAGGAAAAGATAATCCAATTATTCCATTTGTAGGGATGGAAGGCAATATGAGCATAAATAAAGTGCGGTTATTAAACCATAAATGGATTATTGCTGATTTTACGGATGGAGTATATTGGGGAGAACTTTTTATTACTTACGAAGTAAAAGAAGGGGGAGTAATTGATTTTGAAGTCGAAAAATCATTCTTATACCCAAGGAATTAATTATACTAGGGTATAATAGGCGTTTACCAATAAACAAACCTGCCGAAATTTTAGATCATTGTTATAGGGTTTCGACAGGTTGTTAGAGATATCACACATTAACTTATCTATCTCTTTTCTACATGTTTTGAATTATTTAAAGGTATAACTTCTTCTTTCTACTTGAGTTAACCTGAAATAACCATGTGCATAATTATCTTTATTACTTAAATTGATACAATTACCTTTTAATGCTACAGGTGTTGCACTAAATAGGCCAGCTCCCTCAGATTGCTCAATAAGTATTCTTATATAGTTGTAATACTCCTCAGAGATACCGTGTAAATCTATATCTATGACATCTCCTGCAACAAACTCATCATCGTCATTGTCATCTTTTTCATAATACCAGCTAATTTCATTACCGTTTACGAATTCATCATTAAAATCTTCAAATTCAGCCAATAGATCACCTTCTTCTTTAAATTTAATGAGGTAATTATTTCCTTCTTCTTTTGGATCATCAAATATTACATTTACTTCTAGAACTTCATCATCAAAGCCATTCTCTGTAGATTGGTTAACTTCTTTGATGTCTGCTACTGGCATTAATGTTTCTTTGGCAGTATAAGTTTCATTATTATAAATAACCTCTAGCGTATAAGATTGATTAACGATAGGAACAAATTCTGTAGTAGTATACTCACCATTATTTTGATCTGTAAAAATAAATTCTGAGCCATTGGTATCATTAGTAACTTTTACAGTAGCACCAGAAACATCGGTATTTGTGATTCTATCAAAATAAGGAGTAGAAGTACTCAGTTTTATAGTTTGATTATTTCCTGTAGTACCTTTTTCCCAATCTAGAGAGGCTTCAATAGTTAATCTTGCAGGAGCTGTTTGTACGTCTACATCTATTACATCTTCACAAGAAGTAAAAACTACCGCCAATAGGATGATTATAATTTTTATATGGATGTTCATTTTTTTAAAATTTAAAATTATACATTACTGATGGTACTATCCCAAAAATAGCTGTTCTGGTAGCTTCATTAGCACCCGTTTCTGCATTCTGTCCAAATGATATGGAGGCAGCATTTTTTTGATTATAAACATTATAAATACCAAAAACCCATTCTCCTTTCCACCTTCTATTAGGTTTATTATTGGGTCTGTATGTAGCAGAAATATCAAGTCTGTGATACGCTGGTAATCTATCAGAATTTCTATCAGAATAACTAGCTATTGATAGCCCTTCATACTCATATTGACCATTAGGATAGGTTACAGGTCTTCCTGTTTGAAAAACAGTATTAGCACTTAAAGTCCATTTCTTATTTAGTTGGTAAGTACCTGTTAATGAGACATCATGAGTTCTGTCATAGGCCGTATTGTACCAATCTCCATTATTAATCCCTGGTCCTCCTGCATTGGCATCAACGGTTCTTTGCTCTGATTTTGATAAGGTATATGCAAGCCATCCTGTAAATTTACCTTTGTTTTTACGGAATAAGAATTCTAGTCCGTAAGCCCTTGATTCACCATTTAAAATTTCGGTTTCTATTGTATTGTTTCCAATCAGGTCAGAACCATCTATATAATCAATTCGATTATCTGTAGTTTTATAGTATCCCTCTAATTCTAATGAAAACATCTTGTCTTTAAAATTTCTAAAATACCCTAAGGCATATTGATCAGATAATTGAGGTTTTATATATTTTCCACTAGGTGTCCATACATCAAGAGGTGTAACAGCAGTGGTGTTTGATAATAAATGTATGTATTGTGCAGCTCTAGAATACCCCATTTTTATTGATGATTTATCGTTTAATTGATACGCCAAAGAAGCTCTAGGTTCTATATTACCAAAATTTTCGATAGTTTCACTCTTTTTAAAGTTAGTTTCACCAATTTCAGTACCCCTCTCATAAATCCCTAAAGTAGGATTGTATACAACAGGTTGATTGTTTCTATAGTTTGCTATAGCTTGTCCTCCTAATCGACTGAAAGCACTATATCTAACCCCATATTGTACTGTAAGTTTATCAGTTATTTTGTGTTCTGCATTGAGGTATAGACCACTTTCAAAAGCTTTTTTTCTATCAAGAGCTAGAGGGTTTATTGAAGAATTATTAGAGGTTGGCTTTATTCGACCTGGATCAAAATCATAATAGATACCGCTTACTCCAAAATCTAATTTGAATTTATCACTAGCATAATATTTTAAATCGTATTTAACATTGTAATTATTAATTGATGATACCCATTCAAACTCTTCAATAAGAATTTCGAGATCATAATCATATTTACTATAGATAAAAGAAGCATTAGAGAATAGTTTATCATTAAAAATATGATTCCATCTTAGGTTTCCAGATACGTTTCCATAACTTGTGGCGAAGCTATCCCCAAAGTTAAATGTATCTCTACCATAATACCCCGATAAGTAAAGTTTATTGTTTTCATTCAGAATATAGTTTGTTTTAAGGTTTAAGTCATAAAAACCAGCAGTATTTTTTTTTCCGGATGCTTTTAATAATAAATGTGCATATGAACCTCTACCAGCAACAAGGAACGAGCCTTTATCACTAAACAATGGTCCTTCTGCAGCTAATCGACTAGAAATAACACCAATTCCACCTGTAAGACCAAACTTTTTATTATTACCATCTTTTTGCCGTACATCTAGTACAGAAGATGTTCTCCCTCCAAAACGAGCTGGGATGCCTCCTTTATATAGTTTAATATCCTTAATTGCGTCTGCATTAAAAACAGAAAAGAACCCTAATAGGTGAGAGGTATTATAGATAATTGCTTCATCTAGTAAAACCAGATTTTGATCTGCGGCACCACCTCGTACATGAAAACCACTGGTACCCTCTCCATTTTTTGTAACCCCAGGTAGCATTTGAATAGATTTTATAATATCGACCTCTCCTAATACCACTGGCATTTGTTTTACAGTTTTTATATTAAGTTTAGAAACACTCATCTCTGGTTTTCTTAGACTTACTCTTTCTGTTTCTTCACTTTTAATAATTACTTCGTCTAATTGAGTAGATGACTCAGTAATTTCAAAATCTATTTTTTGATTTTGGTCTAATACTACTTCTTTATTAATATCTGTGTACCCTACATAAGAAACAGTCAAAGTGTAGTTTCCCTTTGGAGCAGAGATAGAATAAAATCCATATTCGTTAGTAATTACTCCAATAGAAGTGCCTTTAAAAAAGACAGAAGCTCCAAAAAGTGTTTCCCCGTTTTTTATGTCTGTAATCTTACCACTTATTGTATGGTTTTCTTGAGCTATTACACTTGAACTCATTACCAGTAAAGAAAAACAACAGAGGATAAGTAATCGTGTCCTTTTTTTAAGATGTTTACATTTAAAACTTTGATTCATACGTAATTTGTTTTGACTTTTGATTTTGTTAGTTTTTTGATAGAAAAATGATTACAATTTTATTTGCTTTACTATTGTTAATGACAATTCATAAAACTAAAGGTTGCATGTAGACTGAATTGTTTTTGTAAAAACTTGATAAACAGTATTTTATTTATGTATAAAAACAAGTGTATGTTATATCCTTGAGTTGATTCAATTAAAAAAAGGTGTAATTTTTATTTATAAAAATTACACCTTTTGAGGTATTATTAACATAGCGGTAATATAATTAGATTATTTGGGATAAAATCCGTATATTTTCCCTATGAAAGAAATGGATTTTAGG
>NZ_PGUB01000102.1:0-14714 GCF_002924285.1 Aquimarina sp. I32.4
TCTAGGTAATTCCCTGTTTCCTTTGCCAGATTCAAGAAAGAAAATATCATCACTCTCTACAATACCTTCAAAACCATTAGGAACAGCCCCTTCAAAGGCACTTAATATCTTATGCCGCCAGTCAAATGAAGTTTGGAGACAGATACCTGTCTGTTCAGCACATTTCTTTATCGAATTGCCTAATAGCATATGGTACAAATAAACACTAAGCAAGTTCCCCTTTTTTAAACCAAAAGTAACTTTACCTGTAGTTTCCCTAAAATACTTCTTGCACGATTTACAAAAATAACGTTGCACACCATTAGCCTTGCCATTTGCACGGATATCGATGTCTTGACAATTAGGGCAATGTAGTGACTGGATTTGTTGCACCTCGGAATGAACAGTATACAAGTCAGGCTCTGAAGGATCGACCATAGATAATAGCTCCCTAATTACGGTCTCACGACCCAATTCATCTAGGCTTTTGAAAAATTCTGTGAAAGATTCTGGTACCATTTGCACTTGTTTTAAAACAAAGATAACTAGTTAAGTCGTATTATAGAATATAGCTAAACTTTTTAAAAAAACGGAATAATTCCATAATAAATAGGAATAATTCCCATAATTCTATTATTTTTACTTCACAAATTATCATTCAACATGAATTCCAAACAACAAATAAAAGGTAGAGGGGCTCAAGAAAAAGTAAGCAATAGATTTTTTGAAAATCATCATGAAATCAGAGATGATTTTCTTAATTATTGTATTGAGCAGGGTGAATCTATTGATAAACACCAAACCACATATATTGAAACGTATCCTAAAACAATTGTAAATAAAGTAACAAGTCCAGATGTTGGTATGACATATTCTCTAAATCCTTATCAAGGATGTGAGCATGGGTGCGTGTATTGTTATGCTAGAAACTCACATGAATATTGGGGGTATGGTGCAGGTCTAGATTTTGAGAGTAAAATTTTGGTAAAAAAAAATACTGCTGAATTATTAGAAAAGAAATTGAGAAGCAAGAAATGGAATGCGTATCCAATCTCCCTCTCTGGAAATACGGATTGCTATCAACCTATCGAAAAAAAATTAAAAATAACTCGCAAACTTCTTAAGGTTTTCCTGAAGTACAAACACCCTGTAGGAATTATTACTAAAAACACTTTGATTCTGAGAGATCTGGATATCCTTACCGAATTATCAAAACATAATTTGGTATCTGTATACCTATCTATTACTACACTACAAGAAGAAACCCGAAGAATTCTCGAACCTAGAACCGCAACCATCAAAAAACGTTTAGAAACCCTAGAGATACTCAATACCGCTGGAATCCCCACTAATGTAATGATGGCTCCTATTATCCCATCAATTAATAGTCATGAGATATTACCATTGGCCGAAGAAATTTCTAAACGAGGTGCCAAAAACATTGGATACACTGTAGTGAGATTAAATGGTGCAATAGGTAATATATTTACTAAATGGCTTGAGAACACTATGCCTGATCGTAAGAATAAAGTTCTCCATCAGATTATGGAGTGCCATAAAGGAAATCTAAATGACAGTAAATTTGGTAAGCGAATGAAAGGTAATGGTAATTTTGCAAATCAAATTCATCAATTATTTACTATTGCCAGACAAAAGTATTTTACAGAAGGGCACAAAACACACCTAAACTGTGACTTACATCAATACCACAAAGATGCCCAACTACGTTTATTTTGACTTTCAATTACACCATAAAACTTGAATTTGAGAAGTTATAAGTGTTATAAAATCAAGGGTATCCTTTACCTTAATACAACCGCGCTATAATCAACCTACAGTTCCCCTTCCCACTCTTTATAAAATTGCTCAAGAAATTGTTCCATAAATTGATGGCGTTCTGTTGCTAGCCTTCTACCAGTTACTGTATTCATTCTGTCTTTAAGAAGCAATAGCTTTTCATAAAAATGATTGATTGATGGTGCTGTAGATTTTTTATATTCTTCTTTACTCATCTTGAGGTCAGGTGTTATCTCAGGATTGTATAACTCCCTATTTTTAAACCCTCCATAGTGAAAACATCTAGCAATACCAATTGCTCCTATAGCATCTAATCTATCGGCATCTTGTATTACATCTAACTCAAGAGATTTGAATTTTTGATCGGTATTTCCTCCTCTAAAAGAGACATTCTCTATAATCTTAATTACATGATCAATGCTATCTTTTGGCACTTGAAGGTTTTGTAAAAACTCATTTGCTATTCTGGGGCCTATAGTTTCATCTCCATTATGAAATTTTGAATCGGCTATATCATGTAATAATGCTCCTATAGAAATCACTAACGAATCTACTTTTTCTTCTTGAGAAATTAATTGTGCATTTTTGAACACTCTATATACATGAAACCAATCATGTCCTGCTTCGGCCCCTTTAAGCTTATCTTTTACAAAATCAATAGTATCAGATATAATCTGATCTTCCATCATATTTAATTGTAATTATTTTACTAATGCTGGTTGCACCCATTTGAACTCAAAAATCTCTTCAGGGATGACCAATCGCTCACTAATACGTTGCATTCTTACTGGTAATTTCATCAAGAAATCACGAGCTTTTTCTGCTTCATCTGTAAGATCAATTATTTTATCTATTTCCCATCTATCAATAAGCTTTTGCATGATGTCTATATAATCTTGCGATGTGTATACACCTATACGTTGCGCTGACCAAGAAAACTCCTCAAAAGCAGTACCTATAGATTCTCCAGATTCTCTAAGAAAATGAGCAGGCATCACGATTTTCTTTTTCATCATATCACTAAAAGCAATCATCATTTGGCTTGGATCTACTTCAAAAATGTTGCGTACAAATTCACTATATGCATTGTGATGACGCATCTCATCTCCTGCAATAATCTTACACATTTTGGATAATGACTTATTAGAGTATTGCTTCGCCATTTTTGCTACTCTATTGTGAGAGACGTAAGTTGCTAATTCCTGAAAACTTGTATATACAAAATTCTTATACGGGTCTCTATCTGTTCCAATATCAAAACCGTCACTAATCAAATGCTGTGTAGTTCTTTCTACCTCGATCATATTAACTCTGCCTGATAGATATAGATATTTATTCAGTACATCCCCATGACGATTTTCTTCACCACTCCAGTAACGCACCCATTTTGCCCAACCATTGTCTTTTCCATCTTCATGCTGGTTTACACCTTCTACATCCATCAACCATGATTCATAGGTCGGTAATGCTTCTTCTGTAATGGTATCTCCTACCAACACTACCCAAAAATCATAAGGTAATTCCTTTGCTAATTCTCTCAGTTCTTTTACTTCATCAAAAAAAGTATCCTCGTTTTGTGAGTCTGGTAAAAAATCTGTGGGTTGCCATATTTTATCTACTGGAATCAAAAATTTGTCTACAAAAGAATCCACCTTCTTTTCCAGTAATTTCATTACTTCTAATCGTATATTATCCAAAGCCATAATAGTTGCGTGTTATGTTCTTATTGCTAAAGTAATTCTTTCTTCTATCTTTTTTAGCAATATCTCAGGTTCTTTATCTATTGCTATGGGTTCTTGCACCTCTAAAGTCATATGTATACCTACTCCCATTGGGAAGTTTCCGTACCTGACCAATTTCCAACTATTATTTATCGTTATTGGTACTATGAGAGCATCGGGAGCGTTTTTAATCAAAATTTTCAATCCAGTTGGAGCAAAAGATTTTGGTTTCCCATCTCTACTTCGGGTTCCTTCTGGGAAAATAACTGCTGAAAAGTTATTATGAGCAATAAATTTCCCGAATTTTGATAAAGCTGGTATTGATTGTTTAGGATTTTTTCTATCTATTAATACATTACCTCCATGCCTCAGATTAAAAGATATACTAGGTATCCCTTTTCCTAATTCTATTTTGGAAATAAATTTTGGCTTGTATTTTCTTAAATACCAAGATATCATAGGAATATCAAACATACTTTGATGATTAGATACTATGATCAAAGGTTTATTATCTGGCAAAGGATGGTTATTCTTAAAACTAAATGTTACTCCCAATACATGCAGACAACGCAATAAACATAAGTTCATAATATTCACTACTCCTCTGTGCCCTTTTGCGCCTCCTAATTTTACTCCTATCCATTGCAATACATGAAAAATGACGAGTGTTGAACCAAAAAATAAATAAAAAACTATAGAAAGTGGATAGCTGAGTAGCTTACTTATTGCTTTCATTACTATAAATAATTAATAAAATTAGATTTGTATAAAAGTATCGCAAGGTCTTATAATATTTTAAGTAAACCAATAGATTCATCAAAATAAAAAACCGTTTGCAACAACAAACGGTTTTAGTTATTTTTTGAGATGCTACCTTATTCTTTTAGCAATATTCGTTATATGCATCCTTAAGGTTATCTGCAATCATATCTGCAGGACGACCTTCTATATGATGGCGCTCTAACATATGAACTAATTCTCCGTTTCTAAACAATGCCATAGAAGGTGATGATGGTGGAAAAGGAATCATAAATCCACGTGCCTTATCTGTAGCTTCTTTATCTACACCTGCGAAAACAGTAACTAGGTTATCTGGTTTTTTCGCATTATCTAGAGAAGCTTTTGCTCCTGGTCGAGCATTTGCAGCAGCACATCCACATACTGAATTTACAACTACCAATGTAGTTCCATCTTTTGCTATTGCTTTTTCTACTTCCTCTCCTGTATGTAATTCTTCAAAACCAATATTGGTAAGATCTTCACGCATTGGTTTTACTAAATCTGCTGGATACATATTTTTATGTTTTATTTTTCGTACTACAATTTTACACAAAGTTACAAATTATGTACCATATACCTTCAACTGACAAGTAGTCTGGTAATTTGATTTTATTTAAATCTAAAAATAAATTTTGTCTATCCTTATTCTGTAACAAATGACAAATACTCATTACTAATATACTGATAACACTCTAAAAAGGTTATCTTATAATAATTATTTTATATTTGCAACCCAAAAAATATTTTTGAATGATCAAATGGTTTACTACCATAATAGGCTATATCTTTTTTAGATTTCCAGGAGCAATCTTAGGATTTATACTTGGTAGCCTATTAGACGCGTCCAGAAGTAAAAATGGCAGTAGATTTAAAACGGTATTTTCTCAAGAAACCAAAGTAACTCCTGCTGATTTTGAACTTAATCTATTGTCTTTATCTTCTATTGTCATCAAGGCAGACGGAAGAATAAACCAAACGGAATTAGATTATGTAAGACAATATTTTGTAAGTGCCTATGGCAAAGAACGTGCTAACGCAACTTTTAGAACTTTTAATGATGTAATTAAAAACAGGCATATCTCTGCTCCTCGAATTTGCGCATATATTAATCAACATACTCGATATCCTTCTAGATTACAGATTCTTCATTTTCTATTCGGAATTGCAAATGCAGATGGCTCTGTAAGTTCTTCTGAAGCTAATGAAATTCAGAAAATAGCTGGTTTTTTACGCATAAATTTTAAAGACTTTGAAAGCATCAAAGCCATGTTCTTTAAAACACATGACCATGCATATACAATTTTGGAAATTGATAAAAATGCTACTGATGCAGAAGTAAAAAAAGCATTTAGGTCTATGGCAAAAAAGTATCACCCTGATAAAGTACAGCATATGGATGAAATTCATATAAAAGGAGCTGAAGAAAAATTTAAAGAGGTACAAAAAGCATATGATCAAATCAAAAAAGAACGAGGGATCAACTAAACTCGAATCCTCCTCTAGAATACTAATTATTTTTAAAAACTCTTTTCCAAAGAGCTTTTAAAAACTTTAATGGTGGCAAACTAACTATAATAGAAAACTCCTCAAAAATAGTAGTCTCCTCATCTAAAAATTTAAGAATTCTAGAGCTTCTATTTTTCTTAAACAAGCTTGCAAAAAGAG
Organism: Aquimarina sp. I32.4; assembly: GCF_002924285.1. Classification (NCBI taxonomy): domain Bacteria; kingdom Pseudomonadati; phylum Bacteroidota; class Flavobacteriia; order Flavobacteriales; family Flavobacteriaceae; genus Aquimarina; species Aquimarina sp. I32.4. The sequence goes on from NZ_PGUB01000102.1 coordinate 5,943, forward strand.
AAGAACCTATAGCGTTTTCACTATAGAGAACATCAATAAAAAGTAAATCATAATACCAAAACCTTGTACTTTTACCAAAGGTTGATAAATCTGTATTATTCTTAAGATATGAAATGAGTTTTTTACTATTCTTTAATACATTATTAAATGTATAACCTGTACTAGGCTTAGTCCATCCTCCTACGGTACCTATCTGCAATATATTTTTAGAGTTTTGTTTTCTAAAATCATAACAGGTCATTGGGATGCAACCTTTTTCTGTCTCAGTAATTACATAATCAGCAATTCCTTTTTTTTGAAGATATTTTACAATTTCTTCTTCATACTCTTCTTTTTTCAAAAGACTTTCAGAAAACAAAGTATATTCAAACAAGGCTTCTGTCTCTGAGATTGGCAACACATACATAAATCTCGTATTCTCCTTTTGCTCCACAGCAAAGTCCATAAAAGTAGCAACATTGTTATCAAAATAAGGTTTTTTTGTCTTAACAAACCACCCTACAAAATGTTGATTCAAAACAGGGTATTTGGTTTGGGCTTTGTATTCTTGAGATAATAGTATACTATTAAAAACTTTATCCCCAAAAAACACTTTGCTATTAGTTTTTACTTCCACAAGACCTGCTCTTTCTTTTAAAGAAACAACCTCTTCTTTTACAAAAGTTACATTAGATTTTCCTTCTAAAACATTGATCACAAAATCGTAAAAATCTTTACTTCTGATCAATTTATATTGATACGGTGAAATCTGCATTTCTTTTGAAAAATCATTACTTCCAAAATAAATAGTATCCCATTCTTTACTTACAACTTCACTCCATACTCCAATATCTTTCTCCCAAAAACACCATGTACGATCATTAGAATACTCAGTTTTTTTATCAATTAATAAAATATTTTTTGTATCAAAAAACGAATCCAAAATCATTTGATATGCCAGTATCAACCCTGAAGCTCCTACGCCAGAAATTATATAGTCATACTTTTGCATATAGTGTGAATCCAACATCTAAATGAATAAAATTAACCTTTATAAGTATATTATAAAGTGTCTAATCCCGTTTTAATAATACTTGCTAATTTACACAACTCATGAAAAAGATCATATTATCAATCTGGTTTATCTTACCTTTTATAGTAGCATATGGACAAAACTCGGCAGAAATAGAAACCCCAAAAATTATTACAAAACTCAAAATAGGAAATACAGCCAATTTTGGAGATAAAAGTATTAAATTCATTAAGGTAACAGAAGATTCCAGGTGCCCAACTGATATGATGTGTGTATGGGCTGGGGAAGCAAAAATAATTATTGCTATCTATAAAGGCAACACTCTAATAGAAGAAAAAGAACTTGTTTTTGGTGACCAAAACATTAACCCTGATCAGATAAAAGTATTATTAACGACACCACGGAAAACTATTTTTGGTTATAAAATCAACCCATATCCTTCGTCAAAAACGCCTATTACCTCTTCTGAGTATTATCTTGAATTACTACTTCAATAAAAAGCATTTCATTAATTTTTTAACTCCTATCATTTTAACTTTGAAATCATCTATTTTTTTAAGTATACTTTCAAGTTTTACACAATAGAGTTTCATTAACTTTACCCAATGATTTCTAATCAAGTAAAAGCTCATCTAGCATTATTAAGTGTTAATATTATTTACGGAGCAAATTATCTTATTGCAAAAGGTTTAATGCCTAACAAAATAGAAGCATCTGCACTCGTATTTTTACGAATTGGCGGTGCAGGTTTATTATTCTTTCTTCTTAAATTATTTATCAAAGAGCGAGTAGAAAAAAAAGATATTGGCCTCTTAGCACTATGCGGTTTTTTAGGTGTTGGCATTAACCAATTCTTTTCTATGAACGGGTTAAGCCTTACCTCTCCTGTTGATGCAGCTATCATAGTAACTGCTATGCCTATTTTTACAGTAATTATTAGTTATTTTCTACTTAAAGAACCTTTAACCATACAACGTATTTTAGGTATTTCTATCGGAGGATCTGGAGCTGTTTTATTAATTTTTCTAGGTAATTCAGGAATGGGAACTGGTTCTTTACTAGGAAATATCTATATTTTTATCAATGCTTTAGCTTTTTCTTTTTACCTAGTTCTTGTAAAACCCCTTATGTCTAAATACAAACCAGTTACTGTTATTATCTGGACTTTTTTATTTGGTTTTATAATTATATTTCCTTTTTGTATACAAAAACTAATTACCTCTGATTTCACCCCCTTTACATCATTTAACTGGGCATCTTTATTTTACGTAATCCTCGGACCTACTTTCTTAGCATATTTACTGAACATGTTTGCTTTACAATATGTAAAACCAACTGTATCTAGCAGTTATATCTATGTACAACCAGCTGTAGCAATGATACTGGTTACTATTATTTCTTACTTAGTAGCAGATAGTCAATATAAAGGAGACATTACCATTCCAAAATTACTTTGTTGTATTTTTATTTTTGGTGGTGTATATTTAATTAGTAGTGGTCCTCTAAAATGGTTTAAAAAACCAAAATCTTAGTGACATCCACAACCTGAATCACCACATGATTTTGATGATTTCTTTTTTGCAGAAGACAAAGCAGGTTTCCATAAGAATTTCTTTATCAAGAATCCAACTGCTATTGCAAATGTGAAAAATACTAATATATTTTGTATAATAATATTCATTTGTTACTGTGAGAGTGTTATAGCAAATAGATCAATCACCTTACACAAGATAATTATCAAAAGCTCATAAATAGTCGTATAAAGATACAGAAAACTTACAAGATATTTTATTTTAAAAGCTGATATGCTGCCAAAGCAACTACATAGGCAAAAATACTCATAAAAATAAGTTGTGCCATTGGCCATTTCCAACTATTTGTTTCTCGCTTTACAATTGCCAGCGTACTCATACATTGCATCGCAAAAGCATAAAACAATAAAAGAGAGATTCCACTTGCCAGATTAAACAATGGAGCCCCCGTTACAGGGTTTATCTCTGCAGCCATTCTATTTTTTATAGTTTCTTCCTCATCACTCCCTACACTGTAAATAGTTGCCAATGTTCCTACAAAAACCTCTCTAGCAGCAAAAGAGCTTATAAGACCAATACCAATTTTCCAATCATACCCCAAAGGCTTTACAATGGGTTCAATTGCCTTACCTGCATATCCAATAAATGAATATTCAAGTTTATGAGATGCTATTTTATTCTCTAAATCTTCCTCTGAGAGATCAACGTATTGTTCACTAATAATTTCTTCTGCATTACTAAATTTCTCATTAGGGCCAAAACTTGCCAATACCCATAAAATAATTGAAATTGCTAAAATGATTTTCCCAGCTCCAAAAACAAATGCCTTTGTTTTTTCGACTACATTAATCATTACATTTTTGAATATTGGAATTTTATATCCAGGCATTTCGATTACAAAGTATGATTTGCTTTTGATTTTTAATATCTTATTAAGCACCCAAGCTGATCCTACTGCCGTTGCAAATCCTAGAAAATACAAAAACATCAACATAAGGCTTTGATATCCAAAAATCCAAATAACTTTCTCATTTGGAATCACTAATGCTATTATTATGAGATATACTGGTAACCTTGCTGCACAAGTTGTAAAAGGAACAACCAGTATTGTAATTAATCTTTCTTTCCAGTTTTCTATATTTCTGGTAGCCATTACTGCTGGTATTGCACAAGCAGTACCAGATACCAACGGGACAACACTTTTCCCACTTAATCCAAATCGTCTCATCACTCTATCCATAAGAAAGACTACACGACTCATATAACCACTTTCTTCTAATATTGAAATAAAGAGGAACAAAAATGCAATTTGGGGAATAAAAATAACTACCCCTCCTAATCCAGGGATAATACCCTCTGTAAGAAGGTCTACAAAAGGACCAGATGGCAAAGCCGTTTTCGCTGCTTCACTTGCCCAAGCAAAGGTCTCATCAATAAGGTCCATTGGATATGATGACCAATCATATATAACTTGAAAAATAAATAAGAGTATTGCAAAAAAAATAAAATACCCCCAAAACTTATGAGTTAATATTCTATCTAATTTTGCCCTCATTCCTGTAGCTGATTTCTCATCTACTATCAACCCTTTTTTAAGCACATCATTGATAAATTGATATCGCTTGATGGTTTCTTTTTGCTGTAATCTTTTAAATTCACTTTCAGACTTAACTTCAACCTCATTTTCAATAGCTACATCTCTTTGATCAACATTCTTGAAACTAGCATTCTGAGTTATTTTTAACCAGGTTTTGTATAATGATTTATCTGGAAATGTTTTTTGCAATCGATCAAAATACTCCTGCTCAAAAGACAACGCGTCAAGGCATCGTTTTTTAGGCAAAGATCTATAGGATTCTATTAATTTTTTTAGCTCATCAATCCCTTCTCCTTTTCTCGCACTAATCAGAGCTATTTTTGTGTTCAATTCTTTTTCTAACAAAGGAATATCTAATGAAATCCCTTTTCTTCTCATTCTATCAGCCATATTGACTACTAGAATAGTTGGAATTTCAAAATCCTTAATTTGAGTATAAATAAGTAGATTTCTCTTTAAATTCTCCACATCACTTACCACTACAGCTACATCAGGAAAATCCTCTGATTCTTGATCTAATAATAACTCTGTAACAATGTTTTCATCCAGAGATGATGCATTAAGACTATACGTACCTGGAAGATCAATAACATGAGCTTTGACATCGTGAGAAATCTTGCAAGCGCCTTCTTTTTTCTCAACTGTAATCCCAGGATAATTACCTACTTGCTGGTTAAGTCCTGTAAGTAAATTAAAGACAGACGTTTTTCCTGTATTTGGGTTTCCTATTAATGAAACTTTTATTTGCGTGGCCATAAAAAGAATTGCTATTTGATAATTTGAACTTCAATATGGGCTGCAATTTCCTTACGAATGGCAAGGTGGCTACCGTTTATATTAAGATATAGTGGGCATTGAAAAGGAGCTATTTGAAGCAACTCAACTTCATTTCCTGGTAAACACCCCATTTCCAATAATTTAAGCGGAACAATATCTGAAGTAATTTCTTTAATCAAGGCTCTTTGACCTTTTTTAAGAGTAGCAATTGTAGTATTCAAATTTTATTTAGATTAATTTAAACTAAGCAAAAATAGTGTAAAAAAATGTATTGAAAAAGCCAAAATTACGCAATCCACACAAACCTAAAGTTAATTTTTACTTATTTCTTGTTTCAATACAGTGATATCCTCCAGCAATCGATCAATCTCTTCTGGATTGGTACCATCATAAAACCCACGAATATGCTTCTTCTTATCAACCAAAATAAAATTTTCTGTATGCACCATATCATAAGGACCACCATCCCCATCAGACTTTGCCGCCAAATAAGATTTACGTGCCAAATCATAAATTTGTTTTTTGTCTCCTGTCACTAAATTCCATTTACTATCATCTACCCCTTTATCTACTGCATATTTTTTCAATCTAGCTACATCATCAATTTTTGGAGTTACAGAATGAGACAACAATAACACATCAGTATCACTCTTTAGTCGCTCTTGAATCTCTTTCATATGCCCTGTCATTATCGGACAGATTGTCTGACAAGTAGTGAAAAAAAAGTCTGCCACATATATCTTATCTTTATAATCCTGCTGCGTTACCTCCTTTCCGTTTTGATTTATTAATTCAAAATCAGCAATTTTATGGTATTTACGAATATACTGTACCGTACTATCTACCAGCTCTACATTTACCATATCTGGCTCATACACCGGCAAAACACGATCTGGCTTAAGAATAGAATATATAATAGATATGATAATAGCCGACAATACAAAAAGTACAACTGCAAAAAACTTATATTTAGAAAAAAACTGAAGCATATTGGATAATTATATTTGCACAAAATTACAAGGATTATCCCTTATAAAAATAATTGTTTCATTAAAAAAATACTAAATGTATCGAACTGTAGGGTAGTTTTTTTTTATATACCCTTCTAAAAGGTTACTTTTGCGTGATTTAATTTTGAAAAACGACTTATGAGTCCATTTTTTATAAAAGCCATACAGCTATTATTAAGCTTATCGATCCTTATCGTGTTACACGAGTTAGGACACTTTATTCCTGCCAAATTATTCAAGACAAGAGTTGAAAAATTCTACTTGTTTTTTGATGTGAAATTTTCTTTGTTTAAGAAAAAAATAGGCGAAACAGTTTATGGTATTGGTTGGCTACCATTGGGAGGCTATGTAAAAATAGCTGGAATGATCGACGAGAGCATGGATAAAGAACAAATGGCTGGCCCGCCACAACCATGGGAGTTCAGGTCAAAACCAGCTTGGCAACGATTAATCATTATGCTAGGAGGTGTTACAGTAAATATCATTCTTGGCTTTTTAATCTATATGGCAATTATCTTTACCTGGGGTACAAACCATGTAAGCTTTGATGACATGCCAAACGGATTTGCCGTAGAAGATTCTTTTAAAAAACTTGGTTTTGAAGACGGAGATAGAATTGTAGCAATTGATGGTAAAAAACTGGAAGATGTAATTGATGTAAACCACCATTTATTTATGAGAGATGTACAAAACATTACTGTTTTACATCAAAGTGGAAATCAACAAACCATCGATATTCCTGAAGGTATAGGAACTACCATGTTTGAATCTGGAATATTACGCCCGTTCACCCCAATCACAGAACCTATTCTGGATAGTATAGTTCCTGAAATGTCTGCATATACAGCTGGTCTTAAAAAAGGAGATAAAATAACAACCGTAAATGGAACCCCTATAAAGCACTGGCATGAATTCAAAAAGGCAATACATACTGACGACACCAAAAAAAGTATTTCACTGAGTTATATAAGAAACGGAGAAACAAAAACAACTTCTGTAACTCCTAATGACGAAGGTTTAATAGGTGTAAATGTAAAAACAAGCTATAACGTTCAACAAAGAAAATATTCTCTTGGAGAAAGCATAACCAAAGGTTTTGATTTTGGATACTGGACTTTGCATGACTACATTGCGCAATTCAAGTATGTTTTCACTAAAAAAGGAGCTAGCCAAGTTGGTGGATTTGGAGCTATTGGAAATCTGTTTCCCGATGCATGGAACTGGAGAGCTTTCTGGGGGACTACCGCATTTATTTCTATTATTTTAGCCTTTATGAACATCCTACCTATCCCTGCCTTGGATGGAGGTCATGTAATGTTCTTATTATACGAAATTATAGCTGGAAAAAAACCTAATGATAAATTTATGGAATATGCGCAATTAGCAGGATTCATTCTTCTTATCACCTTACTATTATTTGCAAACGGAAATGATATCTATCGAGCTATTTTTGACAAGTAACACTGGCAAGTAGACCAAGCCTTTAAAAAAACAGAAAAGATCAAAACTAGTAGTTTTGATCTTTTCTGTTTTTACATATAGACAGACCACACCATCCAATTGATGATTTTCACGTTCTAAAAAAAAGAAATTAAAACATTAACACGATAATTTTCCCAAATTCAAAATGACATCTAAAAACCTAGATTAATAAGAAATCTCATTTTATTCAAAAAAAATATTTTTATCACCTCCTCTTCAAAAAACACCTTTCTCCTCTTCAAAAAACTAAAAAACAAGCAGATACCCCTATTCCATTTAAAAAGAAAACTCCTTTCCCAAAATAAAATTTCATGATTCCTGAAAAAAAGTCAAAAAAAACTTTTTGTGAACTAAAAAATAGTATATATTTGCACTCGCAAAAAGAGAAAAACATTCTAGTTTTGCAAACATAAATTCCTCCTTAGCTCAGTTGGTTAGAGCATCTGACTGTTAATCAGAGGGTCCTTGGTTCGAGTCCAAGAGGGGGAGCAAAAGTCCAGCAGCAATGTTGGACTTTTTTGCGTTTACACCTTACTTAGACTCGAATTCTGTTCCTCCTACACAACTTCCTTACTCTCATTTCAACAAACAACTATTCGCTATAAATTCTAAAAAAACAGGCATTGATTTTACAAATTAGGTAACATTCCACTTTTTGGTAACATATATTTACACAACCGCCACCATTTTTAATATTTAATTAAAACAAAAATATTACTATTCAAACACACATACTTCTGGTTATACCTCTTTTTTGACCTACTTTTCACCTCATGCAACACGTCTAACAAATATAATAATGACATAAAATCAAAATTAGATAACTTACTAAAGTCCGAGATTCAACCCTCTGAACCAGGAGGCTCTGTACTTTTAAAAAAAGGAGAGGAGATTATTTACTTAAAGAATTTTGGACTAGCAGACCTAAAGACAAAAGAAAAGATAACAGAACACACCGTTTTTAACACTGGCTCCATCTCTAAAACTTTTGTCTCAAACGGAATATTAATATTAAAAGAAAGAGGACTCCTTTCTTTAGACGACAGCCTTTCTAAGTATTTTAAAGATTTTAAAAACAAAGAAATTGCAAATAAAACATCTTTTATCTCATTCTTCAGGATTACCAGATAACAGAAAAGTTGATGAAAACATTGAATTCTATTTAACAGCAAAAGACACTGAAAATTTTGCCCCTTTAAAGTTAGCTGACAGTCTTAATTTTCAACCTGGTGAGAAATATGAATACTCAAACCCTGCTTTCAACGGATTGGCTTTAATCATCGAATGGATACGCTAGAGCAAGCTGACCCCCTCCCTAGATCAGTATTAGGCACTATATATTAGCTGCCGTTCTGTCGGATA
>NZ_PGUB01000103.1:0-14371 GCF_002924285.1 Aquimarina sp. I32.4
CTATGGAGTGTTTAGAAATGGACATAAAGATGGTTTGGATTCCTTGCGTGGGTAAAAACGCTTATTTATTATCTATAATAGATGTGCATACACGTAGGATATTAAAAGACTATTTTTCTTTTTCTATTAAACAGGATAAGGTGATAGCGTTTTTGTCCGAGTTATTTTTAGAGTATCAATATCCTGATAATGTTGTGATTAGAAGTGACAATGGTAGTCAGTTTATAGCAAATAGTGTTCGTGAATATCTTGGACTTATAGGGGTTCAACAGGAGTTTACACACGTAGCCACACCAGAAGAAAATGCCCATGTTGAAGCCTATCATGGAATACTGAAAAAAGAAGTTTTTAAAAGAGTAGACTATAGAACTTTTGGACAAATTGAACAAATTCTAAAAAGGTATGTGATTTTCTATAACAATGATAGGCTTCATGGACTATTGGGACGTATTACGCCAATGGAGAAATGGAACAAAGACAAACACTTAATTTTAATCAATAAATTAAGCGCATAATTAATAATCGAAATTTAAAAGATCACTCTTGTTTTACAGGGGTCAAAACAAGCAACACAGCTCTGTTAACTTAATATATCCTTCTTTTTCAAGAGAATTTAATTTGGGTAATTTATTAATAATTTCATTTAGGGGCTTTTGATTCGAGATTTTAATAGGTTTGGTTGTTGTGTTTTTAAGGAACCATTTTTTACCAGTAATAACATCTTTATTGATAGTCCATAAGGTTAGTGGTGTAGCTCCCAAAAAAAGCCAAATTTTAAATTCGAAATTTAAAAAAAGATAAATAAAAGAAATTACCAGAATACATAAAACTAGATGAAATATGTTGCTTTTTTTCATAATACTGGATTCTAATCTTTATATGAATTCGATATTCTGTATAATGATATTTATCTACTTGACAGATTAGTTGTTTTATTTACTACAATAAGTCCCTATAGAATCGCTATTTATGTCTTTTATTATTAATAATTTATCAGTTATTCGTTGTTTAGTTTTTACAAAAATAGCTATGGGGTTCTTATTAGAATAGATAGTGTCATTTTTAAGCGTAAGAGATGAATCAAATTTGATACCATCTCCAATATGAAATCCATCTCTATATTTCCAAGCAGTATTTTCAATTGAATTACAAGAGCTGAGTGTAGCTAAACAATATATTAACAAAATAATATTTATGAAGAGTATTTTAACAGTCATTGTTCTTGTAGTTTTTTGTTTCAAACTTGTCTTCATATTCTTTAATTTTTTCGTCTGTAATCTCAACCTTTTGTAATTCTATTTTCAGCTGTTTTTTTTTGAATCTGGGCTTATCCAAATTCCATCAAGGCTATTAATGATTTTTCTTATCATTTTGATTATGCTTAAATATAGTTAATGATTTGTAATCAAGAAGATAAAGAGAGCTTAATGGGTAACTCTAGTAGCTGTAAATGTTTTGAATAAAAAACTTTTGTATGCTCTGATGTAGCATACATTTATATTATCACTGTTAATCCATACTTTTACATCATAAGCTTTACCACTATCTGCATTGTATATAGTACCATCAGATAAAACACCATGATCATACTGTAATTGATCCAGAATGATCATGCCTAATAAAGGCCTTTTTTGAAGTTCTTTGATAGGATTTTTGTTATCTAAACCGTTGATATTGCTTAGTGGGTTATCTGCTCGTTTATTAATTTTACCAAAAAAAGTATCTCCTTCCTTGTAGATTTCAATAATGGAACCTCCTTCAATTTTCCATTTCCCGATGTAAGTCTCAGGACTTACAGTAGAAGAAGATATAATAAAACAGGAAATTACTAAGGTTATAATAAATTTCATTGGCGTAAACATACTGATTAAATTAGGATCAAAAAAAACACTGATCAATTTTTTTTAACTCACTTTATTTATATTGGGGTTAAAACATAAAAAAACCATGAAAATTATTCTAGATTAATTTTCATGGTTTTTGTAAGAATAATACTCTTTTTTATTTAAGACTACCAACCATATCTTCTGGTTTTACCCATTCGTCAAATTCTTGTTCTGTAACATATCCTAATGCAACAGCTTCATGTTTGAGAGTGGTTCCGTTTTGATGTGCAGTATTAGCAATTTCTGCCGCTTTATAATACCCTATTTTTGTGTTTAGAGCAGTAACTAGCATCAACGAGTTATTTAGTAACTCAGTAATTCTTTTTTGATTAGGCTCAATTCCTTGTGCGCAATGTTCATCAAAAGAACCACAAGCATCACCAATCAATTGTGCACTTTGAAGTAAATTGGAAGCCATTACAGGTTTGAATACATTTAATTCAAAATGTCCTTGCATTCCACCTACATTAATCGCTACATCATTACCTAGTATTTGTGCACATACCATAGTCAATGCTTCGCATTGGGTAGGGTTTACTTTACCTGGCATGATTGAACTACCTGGTTCATTTGCAGGAATAATTAATTCACCAATTCCACTTCTTGGTCCAGAAGCCAGCATACGGATATCGTTTCCTATTTTGTTTAAAGCAACGGCTATTTGTTTTAGAGCGCCATGGCTTTCTACAAAAGCATCATGTGCAGCAAGAGCTTCAAATTTATTTTCGGCAGTGATAAAAGGCAAGCTAGTAAACTGAGCGATAAACTCTGATACACGCTTAGCATATCCTTTTGGAGTATTAAGCCCTGTTCCTACAGCAGTTCCACCTAGTGCTAGTTCTGCCATATGTGGTAACGTATTTTCTAAGGCTTTAATCCCATGATCTAATTGAGATACGTATCCTGATAATTCTTGACCGATAGTGAGAGGGGTAGCATCCATAAAATGGGTACGCCCAATTTTTACAACATTTTTAAACTCTTCAGATTTTTTCTTTAGGGTGTCTCGTAGTTGAGTAATCCCAGGAATAGTAACTTCTACTATTTTTTTATAAGCTGCAATATGCATTCCAGTAGGGAATGTATCATTAGAAGATTGAGATTTATTTACATCATCATTTGGTTGTAATGTTTTATCACCTTCTCCAATTGTTTTACCAGCTAATTGATGTGCTCTATTGGCAATTACCTCATTCACATTCATATTACTTTGTGTACCAGACCCTGTTTGCCATACTACCAAAGGAAATTGATCATCATGTTTTCCTTCTAGTATTTCATCACATACCTGTGCAATAAGATCTCTTTTCTCAATAGGTAATGCTCCTAATTCACAATTTGTATATGCTGCTGCTTTTTTTAGATAAGCAAAACCGTATACGATTTCTAATGGCATAGATGCTGCTGCCCCAATTTTAAAATTATTTCTAGAGCGTTCTGTTTGAGCTCCCCAAAGCTTATCAGCAGGTACTTTTACCTCGCCCATCGTATCTTTCTCTATTCTATATTCCATTTGGTAAGATGATTTGTTTTTTAAGAGTGCAAATTTAAAACATTTACTGCACTATTTCTGAATAAAGACGCGACTTTTTGTCTATATAAATCACTAGAGTAAGAGTTTTAAAAATAAATGATATTTCTACTATGACATATACATAAGAGTTGTTATCTTTGTCGAAATTTGAAAATTAGAATATCGTTATGTTTGAATTCGATCAGTATCTTGGTTTTTTAGCATTCTTAACAATCCTTACCATTGGATTTTGGTTAATGATTTTTTTGTTAACTTTTGTAATTCCTTATTGGATTATAGGAGCTAATCTTGAAAATTTTAAATTGAGAAGAGAAGCAAAACGCAAAGAAAAAGAATTGGCATAACGCCTAGATATAAAACAAAAAAAGGAAGTCATTTGACTTCCTTTTTTTGTTTTATAAATTTCTTTTCTATCCTTCAAATTCATTATTTCCATTAAACTCTCTTTGAGAACGTTGCCTTTTCTTTTTCTGATTAAACCTATACGTAAATGACAGGTTAAAATTACGTTCTCTCCACTGAAATTCATTTTCTGAAATAAAAGTAGGAGTAGTAGAAGTGCTCATTCGTTTTCTAGAGTTAAATACATCACTGATATTAAATGTAAGTGATGCTTTTTCTTTGAAAAAATCCTTGCTAAAAGCCAGATTTGTGCTAAAAACAGCTTTGCTTTCATTTTGAGCAGTTTTATTAGGACCTACATACATCATATTGGTCTGCCAATTTATTTTGGCGGGTAGTGTTATCTTATTACTTAATCGGGCAAACCAACTAAAGTTCTCTGCATCGAGATTCTCTCCGTTATGTTCTCCTTGTACACTGTTATGAAAAGCATTGAAATTACCATTGATTCTCCATTTTCTATTTGGATTATAGGTCAATGTAAATTCAAAACCATATCGATCAGAACTACTTAAATTGATAGGGTTTCTTTTGATAACAGGGACTTCTGTTCCAGGATTGTTCTCATCTGCTCCTATGATTGCGGTTTCTCCTGTATCCTCAGCAACAAAAGTGAATACTTGAGTAGCATGATTATAATAAATAGAAGTATTCAAAGTTACTTTTCCTATTTTATTAAGGTAGCCTAAATCAAAGGCGTTAGAATAACTAGGGTCGAGATCAGAGTTTCCTTGAAACAAGTTGGTGACGCTAGATCTTGATGGAAAAGGGTTGATAAATCTAGATCTTGGTCTGCGTAATCTGCGATTATAACCAAAAGTGATACTTTGTTTTTGTGAAATCTCATATCCTAAATTGATTGTAGGAAATAGGTCGGTATAGTTTTTTTTATTCAGATCATTACTTGTTTTTTGATCGATTGTGATTTGGGTATTTTCCATTCTAAGCCCTAAGAGATATGAAAATTGCCCCCATTTACTTCCCCATTGGGAATACATAGCATTTATATGTTCTTTATAAGCTAGTGCATTTGACAAATCAGTATTTGTAGTTATAATGTTGTTGTCTTCTAGTTGCACGAGGTAATCAGTATCTATTTTATTAAAATTACCTCTATATCCTAGTTCAAATTGACTGTCTTTTCCGATAGGAAGTGTATAATCTGCTTGTAGAAGAATACGATTTTGTTCTTCTAGGGTATTAACAATTTCAATGGCGGTTATATTTTCTTGTGTAATTCTGGATCGCTCATCTTCATTTGTGTTTTCTATCTGAAAATCAAATGTCAGTTTTTGTCCACTATCATCAAAATCTTTTGTGTAGTTAAGTACGTATTGTTTGGTAATGTCATCCTCAATTTCAGGATCAAAACGAGCGTTCCTACTTAGAATTTCTCCATTCATATCTAATTCTGTAATACTATTGCTAGTATTACTAGTATTATCGCCTAAATTGTATAGGAAAGATGTTGTGATAGAAGAAGTCTCATTAATGTACCATTCTACTCCTATATTAGAGTTTATACTTTTCCTGATTCTATCAAATTCTCTTTCTTCGTTGATAAACGTATCAGGATTATCTATTCCGTTTGAGTCAATGTTTAGGTAACGTGTTTGAGATAATGAGTTCCCTGGCACTTCTCTATAATTATATCCAGAAGTAGTAAAGAAGTTGAAATCTCCTGTTCGGTAATTGAGGTTACCAGAAACACCAGCTGCCCAAGGATAACCGCTATTTACAGTAATTGCTCCGTTCATACCTCGTAGTTTGCTTCGTCTTAAGATGATATTTAATATCCCAGCTGTTCCTTCTGCATCGTATCGCGCAGAAGGAGAGGTGATTACTTCTACTCTTTCTATAGATTCTGCGGGTAATTGTCTTAAAGCATCTGTACTATTTAAGCCAACAAGGCCAGACGGTTTACCATTGATCAAGATTCGTACATTGTCATTACCTCTCAACGCTACATTACCTTCTACATCTACAGAAACAGAAGGAACATTGTCTAATGCATCACTAATAGTACCACCGCTTACAGTAAGGTCTTTTCCTACATTGTAAATCTTTTTGTCTAATTTGATTTCTACAGTTGTTTTTTCTGCAATAACAACAACATCATCTAGAGTTTCTGTATCTAATCCTAGTTTGATGGTTCCGAGATTTGTGTTTTTAAATAATTTTTGTTTTTGAATAGTTTTTGTTTTGAAAGAAATAAATTCGATACTTACATCATAAACCCCTGCGTTGACCTCTATGGAAAATTTACCATTTTTATCAGTAATTCCTCCTGTAATAATTTTTTGTAATCTAGGGCTGTAGAATGCTATGGTCGCATATTCTAAAGGCGTGTTTGTGTCCTGATCTAGTACCAAACCAGATACTTGTATAGGTTTGTTTGGAAAGCCTCTGTCTTGAGAAAAGACAATAAATGTAGATGTAAGAAATAAGAAAAATAAAAGTTTATTCATGTTTTAGTCATTGAATTAGCGCTAAAAATATCGAAGCAGATACTAGAAAGCGGTTAATGATGTGTTAAATGTAACTAAGCTACAATAGTATAAATTCTATTGCAGCTTAGTTAGTAATATTTTACTAAGACAAGAAAAAACCAAAAAGGTTTAATCAGAAAAGAAATATTTTCTGGAAAAGAAGAAATTCTATAAAATATCCAAAACTTTTTCAGGAGGTCTTCCTATAACAGCTTTATTGCCTTTTACAACAATTGGTCGCTCAATAAGTTTTGAGTTGTTGCTGAGTATAGCAATCAACTCAGTATCCGTAAAGTCTTTGCCTTTATAGTTTTCTTTCCAGATAGCTTCATTTTTTCTTACCAACTCTATAGGAGATATTCCTAAAAGTTTGATAATCTCAGTCAATTCTTCTATAGAAGGAGGGGTTTGAAGATAATTAACAATGTTGATTTCTTCTTTTTGTTCCTGAACTATAGCAAGGCATCCTCTTGACTTACTGCATCTTGAATTATGATAAATTGTGATCATATCTATTATATGTTTTTAATCGTCATTTTTTTGTCCCATCATCATAAGAAATGCTTTTAGGAACTGGTCTATATTTCCATCCATTACCGCATCTACATTTCCTGTTTCTTCTGCGGTTCTTACATCTTTTACTAATTTGTAAGGGTGCATTACATAGTTACGTATTTGTGAGCCCCATTCGATCTTCATTTTAGAAGCTTCAATTTCATCTCGTTGCGCACGTTGTTTTTGAAGTTCAATCTCGAATAATTGTGATTTAAGCATTTGTAATGCTTTTAATCTGTTTTCTTGTTGAGATCGAGTGTCTGAGCATGAAATCTGTATACCTGTAGGAAAGTGTGTAAGTTGCACTTTGGTCTCTACTTTATTTACATTTTGCCCTCCAGCTCCACTAGATCTAGAAGTAATAATTTCATAATCAGCAGGGTTGATATCTATCTCAATGCTATCATCTGCAAGGGGATATACGTATATAGAAGCAAATGAGGTGTGTCGTTTGGCATTACTATCAAATGGCGAAATACGAACTAGTCTATGTACTCCATTCTCTCCTTTTAGCCAACCAAAGGCGTATTCTCCTTCTATTTCAAGAGTTACCGTTTTTATACCAGCAATATCACCGCCTTGGTAGTTTAGTTCTCTTATTTTGTATCCTTGTTTCTCTGCCCACATTAAGTACATACGCATGAGCATATTTGCCCAATCACAGCTTTCTGTACCACCAGCACCTGCCGTAATTTGTAAAACGGCACTCATACTATCACCTTCATCACTAAGCATGTTTTTAAACTCTAAACCTTCAATAGATGATTTAGTTTCTTCATAGCGTTCGGTAACTTCAGCTTCTGTAGTATCTCCTTCTTTATAAAATTCATAAAGAACTTCAAGGTCATCTACTAGGGTAACGCCTTTCTCGTAGTCAGAAACCCATTTTTTTTCAGCATTTAGGGTACGCATTAACTTTTCGGCTTCTTGAGCGTTATCCCAAAAATTCGGAGCGTATGTTTTTTCTTCCTGATTTGTTATCTCTATAAGCTTGGCATCAATGTCAAAGATACCTCCTTAACGCAACCAGGCGCTCTCTAAGATCTTGTAAAGTCTCAGTATTAATCATAATTTATTTAAATTTTGACAAAAATAAGATTTAACAATTCAGTAAGAAGTAATTTTTACATTATTTTATAGATTTAGGGATTTTATAAACTCTTCTGTATAAATCACTCACACTATGCGACTATATTTTTTATGCTTATTCTTTGCGATGGGCCATATTTCTTTTGCTCAATTTTTAGAAAAACAAAAAGAACTTACTTCTTTTGATGGTTATTTTAAATTTCATTACAATCAGTCTAAAGATGAAATCTATTTAGAAGTAGATAAGCTAGATACCGAGTTTTTGTATGTACATTCATTGGCTACAGGAGTAGGATCAAATGATATAGGGTTGGATCGTGGGCAGATAGGAGATGGGGTTGTGGTAAAATTTGAAAAGGCGGGAAATAAACTATTATTGATTCAACTTAATCAACGATACCGAGCAGTAACCGATAATAGGCTAGAAAAAAGGAGTGTAGCACAAGCCTTCGCAAAATCCGTTTTATATGGGTTTCCAATCCTAGAACAGAAAAAAGGCGTCTATGTTATCAATCTAACTCCTTTTCTTTTACAAGACACTCATGGCATAATTGATAAGTTAAAACAACAGAAAGAAGGAAATTATACTCTAGATAAAACAAAAAGTAGTTTGAGTTTAGAAAGAACAAAAGCGTTTCCAAAAAATGTAGAGTTTGAGTCTTTGATTACTTATAAAGGGGGTGTTACTGGCAAAAATATAGCATCAGTAGTACCCAATGCAAGGCTAATTACTGTTATTCAGCATCATTCATTTGTAGAATTACCTGATGATGGGTATAAAAAGCGAGTTTTTGACCCTAGAAGCGGTGCACTATCTATTTCTTACTTAGATTATGCAACTCCCGTACAAGAAGCCATAAAGAAACGTTACATCATAAGGCATCGATTAGAAAAAAAGAATCCAGAGCAAGAAATTAGTGAGGCAAAAGAACCTATTATATATTATTTAGACCCAGGTACTCCCGAGCCGATTCGATCTGCATTATTAGATGGAGCAAAGTGGTGGAATCAAGCGTATGAAGCTATTGGGTTTAAAGATGCTTTTCAGGTCAAGATGTTACCAGAAGATGCAGATCCTATGGATTTAAGGTATAATGTAATACAGTGGGTGCATCGCTCTACAAGAGGATGGAGTTATGGGGCGAGTGTTATAGATCCTAGAACGGGAGAAATTCTTAAAGGGCATGTGAGTTTAGGAAGTCTGAGAATACGACAGGATTTTTTGATAGCGCAAGCTTTGTTGAATCAGCCTTATGCAATAAGTGATGACAACTATCAACCTATGTTGGATATGGCTTTGGCTCGTATTCGTCAATTATCTGCTCATGAGATAGGACATACAATTGGATTTGCACATAATTTTGCGGCAAGTACTCATGGTAGAGCTTCTGTAATGGATTATCCGCATCCTACAATAACACTTACAGATGGTAAGATAGATTTATCTAATGCGTATGATACCAAAATAGGCGAGTGGGATAAGGTAACGGTAGCGTATAGTTACTCTGAATTTGCAAAAGAAGCCAATGAAAAAAAAGAACTTACTTCAATTCTTGATAAAGCATATCAATCAGGACTTCGTTTTATTTCTGATAGTGATGCACGACCTCTGGGAGGAGCGCATGAATTAGCACACCTATGGGATAATGGTAGAAGTGCTACAGAAGAATTAGAAGCTATGTTAAAGATAAGAAAGATCGCGATTCGTAATTTTTCTGTTGATAATATAAAAAGTAATGAACCTTATTCTGTTTTAGAAGATGTTTTTGTTCCATTGTATTTTTTTCATAGATATCAGACAGAAGCTACCTCAAAACTTATAGGAGGCTTGAATTATAATTATGCAGTAAAAGGAGATAAGCAAACTGTTGTAGAGGTGGTGGATTCCAAAAAACAAAGAAATGCACTAGAAAAGGTATTAGAAACATTGTCTCCTGAGATTTTAGCAATCCCAAAAGATAAATTAAAACTATTCCCTCCCAGAGCATATGGATATCAAAGAACAAGAGAATCTTTTAATGGGAAAACAGGAGTTGGTTTTGATGCTTTAAGTGCCGCTTCAACAGCGAGTGATATGAGTTTAGCATTATTACTACACCCAGAAAGAGCGTCTAGATTAGTGCAACAAAATAGCCTGGATAAAAATCAATTGGGGCTCTCAGAAATGTTAGATCAATTGATTACATCTGTTTTTGAGATTGATGTAGAAAACAGATATCATAGTGAGATTCAACATATGGTAAAAAGTAACTTACTAAAACATATGATGAACCTGTGTATTACCAAAAAGGCATATTCGCAAGTGAATGCTATTGCTTATGCCAAAATAAATAAGCTGATACCAATACTGAAAAGTAAAACATCAAACCCTATTGATGCTATGTATAATAAATATTACCTAGATCAGATTCATCGGTTTATAGAAAGACCAGAAAAGTTTGAAGTACTTCCTTCTCCAAAAATCCCTGATGGCTCCCCCATAGGAAGTTTAAGTTGTGGACTTTTTTGATAGATTAAATAAAAAACGTGCTAAACTCTAATAGATATATTAAAGGTTGTAACTAATAAATAAAAAAACTAAAATGAACATACCTATTTTATTAATATTATTCCGATTATTATTAGCGCCTATAATTTTGGGATTAGCTTATTTTATTGGAGAAAACTCTAAAATAATGATAGTAATTTTAATGTATTTAGGATTAATATCTGATATATTAGACGGAATAATTGCAAGAAAACAAAATTTATCTTCACCCAAATTAAGACGAATGGATAGTCAAACTGATATGATATTTTGGCTATCTATTGGATTCTCGACTTGGATTTTATACCCAAAACTAATTTCCGATAACTCTACAGTTATTTGGACGATTCTTGGAATGGAAATAGCTTGTTATGTTATAAGTTTAATTAAATTCAAAAAAGAAACTTGTACGCATGCGTTTCTTTCTAAACTTTGGGGAATTACTTTATTAGTTGCTATTACATCACTGATTGGATTTAATCACGCTGGAATTCCATTTGCATTGGCTATAATTATGGGATTAATATCTCATATTGATAGAATTTTAATTACTCTGATATTGCCTAAGTGGACACACGATATTCCAAGTGCTTATCATGCATATTTGATTAGAAAAGGAATTGAATTTAAACGGAATGAATATTTGAATGGATAAATAACTTTTGCTAACATGAGTAATCGTTGTACAAACCCATGATTTTAAAGAAAACGACTCACTTTTCATTTCTCTACAAATACCTTCTTTATTTCTTATGATATCAAATCAATATTTTGAAAGAGCTTATTTGGAAGTTTAAGAACTTGCAAAAATAAAAATACAAGATGTTTTTATGAATCCAATACTTAATTATGAAGAAAGCTATGCCTTAGATATTTCTCCAAAGGTTTCTCTTTTGGCTGCTTCAGGCAATGATAAAAAACTTAAATTCATTGATACTAATTTTAATCAAGAACTTAAGCAATTAAATATCGGATCTAAAGGTAGAGTACTACATTTTTCTTCTTGCGGAAAAATGATTGTTTCAGGCAATGTAACTTTAGTTTTATGGGGTTTAAATTCTTTTAAATATTTATTTTCTTTAAAGGGGCATAAACATATGGTAAATAGAGTACGGTTTTCTCCAAAAACACTGATAACTTACTAATCGAGAACTTAGTCTGTGGTTTTTTTTAATAGATTGATTACATTTACAGTTGGGAATCATTGAGAAAAGATAATAGGATATATATACTACAAATATCTAAGAAGAAATGTTACTTCTTTGATGTTTGAATATCAAGATAATAAGAGAGAGAAATGATAGATTCCTAGAATTCAAATTGAGTAGGATACTTAAAAATAAAATAGTAATTGAATAACACGAAATGAAAATAATATTTGGGGAGTACATATCAACAGACAGAAAAGCGGCAAAAAAATGTCGTTATTTACCTCCTGCCATTCCACAAGGAAGCTGTTCTTACTATGAATCGAGATTTACAAATTTTATGGAAAGACATCCTGATTGTCGGCACAAACCACCTGTTTACTATTATGGACCGTTAGCAGAAATGGGTAAATTAAATGAAAAGGAGAAACTTTATATTAAACTCACTACTATTCCTACTCATTTAGCCTTCAAAGGACAAACTGATGGGCAAAGAGCTGTTAAAGAGGCGGAGGCTGAAAGAATGAGTGAGGATATGAAATCCCCTTATAAATATGAACGAGAAGGAAAAAAACTTGTTCCTCGACCAGAAGAAAGTTATGGTTATAAATATTGTATGCTTTTTACGAGTGAGTTAATGCCTAAATTATCAGTTGAAGGAAAAAAATGGTTAAAACAAGCCAAATTAGATTTACAAAAATTGATGGAAAAAGGTGTTGTGGATAAAAATTATGTTTCTGAACTGAATAAAAGTTATAATACTACAAATAATTTTATTAAAAAAGGACAAACAGAAGTGCAAACAAGTAAGATAATTGAAAAATTTTACACTAATATAGAACTCAATAATATTCGTTTTCAAAGTTTTGCATTCGCGACACATCCAGACGCGTATAACCCGACAGTCATGAGTAAGTTACCAGCTCAAGATCTTATACGAATTATGTTAACTCCAGATTTTAAAGAATGGTTAGGGGCAGAAACATGGGATCAAGCATGGATTATGGCTAAAAATATGGATTACGGAACAATCACAGAATCGACATGGGAAAAACTAAAAAAAGATACTAATGAAATAATTGAAAAAGGAGCTAATGAATTAAAAAAATATTGGAATGAAATTTTTTAAACTAATTGGAGTATTTATAGTTATTAATACGGTATCCTGTCAAAGTAAAATAAAGCAAAGTATGAATTGGGAAATAATAGATTTCAGTAAGATACCTGGAGAAACATTTAGAGATGATTTTTTTGAACCAATAACTAAATATGATTTTAATCAAATACTTCCTCTTAATGAAAATCATGTTATTTTATTAGGTGATAACAGTGGTGATAGAAATGAAGATTATTTATCAAAAGAAAGTGAAGCAATTGTTTTTATTTCTACTGATGGAGGTAAAAATTTAGAAAAACATATTTTAGGAAAAGGCTCGTTAACAGAAGCAATTTATATTGAAAATACTCTTTTCTTAGTAAATGAAACCTCCAAAGACGGAAAATTTTCTAGTCAATTAATTAAATCAGATACTTCATTTAAAAAGAAAGAGGTTATAAATGAATTTAAAACAGAAAAATTAACAGGTATTCGCTTTTTCTCTTCTAATATTGGAGTAGCCAGTTTTTTTCATAGAGATTCCATTAATCAAGAATTAATAGTTGAAGACAAATATACACTTGATGGAGGAAAAAAATGGACAAAGATCATTAATAGTAACGAAAATGGATTTACGTTTTCTCGATTTACCTCATCTGAAGAAATTGAATATATAGAGTCTAATAAACTTATTAAATTTAATTTTATTACTGGAGACAAAGATACAATGATAGAAGAGATTGCTCCTCAAGGTTATAAATGCATGGGGTACTATAAAGACTTAAAAACTACCGAATATTATACATTTATTGAAAATATAAATGATAAAACAGATTGGTCTATAAAATATTTTGATACGCAAGAAGTGATTCAAATACCTAAAGAAATTGATAATATAGAAGTTTATGGTAATTATTTACAGGCAATGGTTAAAGATGGTGCCTATTATAATTACGTTTGGAGTGAAAATAAAGGCAAAACATGGCATACAGAAAAATTAAGAGATTTTTTTGTAACTCATAGACCTATCGAGTATTATGGTAAGGGCTATGTTTATGCTTTCGTAACTTGTTTTAAAGGAAAAAAATCTGAAAAAGGTGGGCGATTTGCAATAAGAAAACCTGCGTATAATAACTAAGTAAGATATCGTAGGCTAACACTATATGCGTAGTTGACTGATTCCCGTTACTTGTTTTTAATAATCAATAATATCTTTTTTTAGTATTTAGGGAGTAATATCTTGTATGCACATAGTGTCATATCCTTATTATTTTCATTTATGAGTTGGTAGAAAGACCAGTAGCACTATATCCTAGTGTAAACCCTTTCCCAAACCCTATGTTTTGACCCCTATAAAACAAGAGTAATCTTTTAAATTTGGATTATTAATTATGCTACTCTATTTTTCATTAAAATTAAGTGTTTGTCTTTGTTCCATTTTTCCATAGGAGTTATTCTTCCCAATAGTCCATGATGCCTTACGTTGTTATAGAAAACCACATATCTTTTTAGTATTTGTTGAATCTCTCCAAATGTTCTATACTCAAATCGTTGAAAGACTTCTTTTTTAAGTATTCCATGATAAGCTTCTACATGTGCATTTTCCTCTGGTGTAGCAACATGAGTAAACTCTTGACTTAAAAAA
>NZ_PGUB01000104.1:0-14241 GCF_002924285.1 Aquimarina sp. I32.4
CTAAAATAGAAACTCCGCAATTAGCTATAAATCTAATTCTTGAACAGCATCAAAGATACATCAAACAACTACTAAGAGACCAAGAAAAGAACAATCAAACCTAAGATGACAAAGTAGGAGTAGTATTAATCATTAAATGTAATCTATTTTTATATACACTCAAAAGCTTCTGAAGAAACGAGGATTAGCTCAACACTGTCTATAATATATACCTTTTGGAGCTTTAAACCAAGCGTAAAATGAAGAATAACAAACCTGATCTTTATATTTAATACTCAAACCAGTTCAAACAATATTCATTTTTATTTTCCTGTTCGAGAAAATACACTTTTTTTTTAGAAGCAGTTAACTTCACTTTTTTTCTTTGATATTGTTTTAGAGTATCAAACTTCTTTGAGTGTTCGGTTATTTTTTGCCGTTTTGAAGCAGGAAGTGCCAACCCACAAGCCACATCTTTAATAAGTTTTCCTTTGTTATATAATGTTATAGTAGTTGGGGGAATGGCACTCATAAATCTTGTTCTTTCTATCGCATCATTAATATCTTTTTTACTTAAAGTAGCTATAAAAATAGCTTCACCTCCGCTATTGCTTATAATCAAAAAATCATATTCAGGAATTTGATTCTGTATCATCACATCATCGGATCTTAAAGTATCATCAATGATAATTTCTCGACAAACATCTTTCTCATACATGTCAATATCTCCTTGCAAAAAATAAACAAGGCTTAAAAACACTGAAATTATGATTATACAATTCATCTCTTTCCTTTATTCGGTTATATTTCTTTTTCTATAATATCACTTACCAGTCAATCAAAAGCAACAACTCCAATTCATCGATATAGAGTTTTGTATTACTATACATATTGTGATTTAGGTTTTAAAAATTCATTATGAGGCAAATATAGCTCAAAATAATATTGTTTCACTTATAAATATTTATATAATGATTCTGGTTTTGCTATAAAACTTACAACACAAACAATTCTTAACAAATCTTTATGATGCCCCAGAAGTGAAACAACATGAATTCGGGATAAGAACAGAATTCTTTTTACATAAGTAATAGCATTACATTTTAGTCTAGTTATAACTATCTGAACAAACATACCATTAGAGAACTCACAAACTTCATCTATTATAAAATATCAAAAGCGCCGTTCAATACTACTGATCCCCGTAAAAAGAAGATGGAATACACAAATACCGAACCTAAAAAATACTCAGGTCAACTAAATTTTAAAAAACGAGAGATGGTTAACTTAATCAAACAATTGCTATGCTCAAAAAAGTATTGTGGACTTGATTCTATTCTTTGCTAATAAATTCAAAAGCAGGTTTCTTATTTCCTTTATGATCGATAAACCCAAAATGTTTTTGCTTATGTTTTCGCCATGGTAATTTACCAACTACAGAACTAGGCACCTTTTCAAAATCATACAGCGTCCAAGAGAGATAATGTATGTTTTCTTGTTTGATAAGCTGCTGAAAATTCTTGTAATAAGCTGCTTGTTCTTTTTCTGATGGGCCAAAAGGGCTCCAAAGTCCTTTGCTGGATGACAATCCAAATTCTTGTAGTACCAGTGGTTTATCTATAGTAGAACTTAATAAAGTATATGCATCTGTAAACGTAGTGATATCCTGATAGTAATGATATGATACAATATCTACCTCATCTTTGAGTAAACTAGCTGATTCTACATCAGACCATCCTATTGTAACCAAATGATTAGTATCAAATTGTTTGACTTGGTAGATCATTTCTTTTAACCATGCCAACACATTTTCTTTTTTTCTGGTATTAAAATCCAGATTGGGTTCATTTTTTATATCCCATGCAAGAATAGCCTTGTGATTGGCAAATGGTTTTACTATTTGTTCTGCATGTCGGTGAGTCAATGTCCAATCCAAGACAGAGTAATCACCATAAAAATCAAATAAGGTCACTACTACTTTTAGATTTTTTACTGCTGCCATATCCAGTACTTGTTCTAATTTTTGTAATTTTTGGGAGTCAACTTTTGCTTTTCCAAAAAACTCATAGGGTACAAAAATTCGTATCGTATTTAATCCTGCAGTAGTGATAATATCAAAATCCTGAGCGATGATATCGATATTAAAATCGTCTCCAAACATATCCCAAGGAGTTTTCTGGGGGTAATAATTGATTCCTTTGATCTGATATCCCTCTCCATCAATATATATTTTATCATCTATAACTTGAGCCAGACCATTGGTTTTGGTAACCTCTTCTTGCAAGCTGTTTTTTTCTTTTACCATATGCCGTATACGCCAAAAACCATCTTCTAATAATAGCATCACTTGATAATCTGATTGCAATTTGGTTTCCAACAGCATCTTATCTCCTTGATATACTCTCTGATATTCTTTTACATCATTATCTGTTAATACTACCAACTGCCCATCTGCACTATAAAAATCTAAGTCGATATTATGAGCTGTGGTGGTGCTATGTATTGCTATTTTTTCTTTTTTATTATGCCTCACTGCCGTATTGATGTTTATTCGCGCACTTTGAGTATAATAATCTTCTACTCCTTCTATTTTATTGGTCTGATATGCTGCATTACGTATATACCAGGCATTGAGGTAGTCTTGTTCTATCTCGAGTAAGGTTTGTTTTTCCATTGGTCGTCCTGGATTGATTGTATCTACCCATTCTATCTTAGGAAAATACACTCGCTCTTTTTGTACTGCAACGTGTAACATTGATGTTCTATCTGCTCCTGTATTGAGATAGGATAGCGCCTGACTGATACCAAAAAGCACTAATATAACCACTCCTATAAAGGATATGATAATAAGTGATCTGTATATGTTTTTATTCCAACTTATCATTGTAATGTGATATTGCTATATTCTTTTTTAATGCCCAATGCTTTGATTTTGATATCATACTCACCAGAAACATAAAATCCTTCTTCTAGTATAAATCGAACGACTCCATCTAATGAGGTTTTTACTTTGGTGTCTATTTTTTTATCATCCATGAATATATCAAGTTTTACCAATGCTCCATTAGGAATCAACTGCTCCATAAAACTTACTAATGGTCCTACTTTGATTTCTCTATTACTTTTATCAAACACCACCTCAAAATCATCTAAAACAGAGGTGTATTCTAGTTTGATACTATTACTTTCTGCCATGCCATACACATATGCTTTGATACTCCATATATCTTTATGGTCGGGATGTAATATTTTGGCAACTGCTCTACCGTTTATGGTACTCCCCTGTGTTTGCAATATTGCTCCTTTTGTATCTATGATTTCAAAATCAACCATCGTCCCGTCACTTACTACATTATCGTATTGATCTTTGATGATCGAGGTGATCAATTCTGTAATTTGATTGCCATCTGCGTAGGTGTGTCTACGATCACTTGTTATCTCAAAATTCTCGGGCAATGCAGGGAATACTTCAATAGAAAATTCTTTTGAGACGGTTTCTCCAACTATAGAAAACAGTAATATTCTCCCCGATTGATCATAGGAAAATATATTTTTCCATCCCATCATATCTTTACTATACAGCATATTTTCTTTTTCGTTATTCAAAAACTGATGGCCAATCTGTATAGGAGTTTCTTCTGGTAATGGGTTATCATATGTATCTGTAGGAATGACAACATGCATGGTATAATCCTCACCTCCTGCAATAATACTAGGAGGTCCTATATAAGTTTCTAAATGTACTTTTGTATTGACATTAGGGTTTATCTGTAATTCTCCTTCATAGATAATAGTTGATTCATGTGACAATATATATTTTATCACTCCGCTTTTATTTGCCATAAAATTGGGGACGCTATATTGAGTACTCTTTTGCTTATTGGGTGTTATCACGATACTACCATAGGATGAATGTAAAAACAGCTTGGTTGTAGCTGGTTTCTCTAACTCAAATTCTAATACAATAGCATCTCCTGCATTAAATACTGTTTGATTGGTCAATAGTATTGCCGATACTTTTTCTGATGTATCTATAATAATGGTAGTAAAAGCGATACTCAGTATACTGATTACAGAAGTCAATAGAAACAGGGCGATATGTTTTTTATACATAGTCATTAATGTGGTGCTCCTACATAATTATTAATTTCTAATTTTATGTACCTGTATCCTTTTCCCTCTACTGGTATAAACTGTCTGGATTGATGTTCATGTTTTCTATCTGGAACCATTTTATCAATAATTTCCATATTTTGTAATCCGTTGACCAAAACATTCTCCATATCGTCATTAACACATTCTAATGTTGTTAAATCCAATAATGAGTAACTAAAATATAATTTGCGTTGCGGGCGGATTCCTTCTTGCAAATATTGATGATCTACCCACAATAATTCATGATTCTGATTGTAATACGACACCAATAACAGGGGGATTGTAACTTCTTCTAGACCAGAATTAAACAATACTCCTTCTATATAGTTTTTATGCAAAGTAAGATCGTTTATTGCTACTCCTTTATACAAATCTACAATAGCTACATTACCTGCACTTTGTAAATTGAATTTGGTAGGTGTTTCTTCAAACTCCATCGCTGTAAATTGATCGGGGTCAAAAGTTTCGGGTTTACGATCTTCACTATTCACCCATGCAATCCCCTCAAAATCTATCCTAAAGCTTGTAATCTCTTTAGGCATCAATTTGTGTTTCATTTGATGTTTAGCGTTATACTTAGCTAGTTTTTTATTATCATCATTGTACAGGGTTCCAGTAATAACAACATCCGCTGGAACATTATCAATATTTTGTATTTCTCCGATAATAGCATATTGATCATTATATCCTATGATTTTTGAGGAAAGGACTTCTAGTACAGGTTGTTTTAATACATCTTCATGATACGTTTGCTCTGAGCTAATTCTACGCCTACCGTGGTTGTAAAAAGAAGTTATATTTTCTACAAAAAATTGATCGGGAGGAATATCTAAATCATATGGTAATGGCTTTACAAACCATTTATTATTATTTTTTACCAACTCATGGTAATAGGTTCTATCTATTTTCTCTAATGGGGTAATCCAACGAGTTAATGCTTTTACTTTGGCAGTACTATCGGTTTGAACAATAATTCCAACTTTGATTTCATCTAATTTGGCATACGAACTTAATAGTCCATCTGTAACAGAAACCTCTAGCATATATTGATCTATACTTTTATTACTATTGGGATCTATATAAGAATGTGCTCTTTCAAACTCTTTAAAATCTAATGCGTCATAGTACGCTTCGGTTACATTAATGGGACTTAGTTGTTTGACATTCTTTATATACAACAAATAAAAACCACAGCTCATTACTACCAGCATAAGAAATACCCATAGATAGGATGCTTTTATAACTTTTTTACTGAATCCATTATATGCAACTCCAAACTTAAAATATACTGGAAAGGTTTTATTCTTTGACTTCAGCGCATGTACCCATATCAATTGTATATTGATTACAAATGCTAATAGCACCGTAAATACAGGGATCAATCCCCACATTAATTTTTGAAACATGGGTACTTCTTCTCTGGGCAAAATACTTGAGAGTGGTGGTACATTTAATTTTTCCCAAACCATAATCCCATTTTCTAACTGCCGCAATCGTTGCCAGCCACAGAAATAGAGGATAGGGTCATAAAATTTATCATTAGAAAACACATATTTGAGGTTATACTTTTCGGGTACTGTGAGAAATTGTTGTAATGACCCGATCCCTTCTACTCCTCTAAATTTTGAATTTTCCAGTCGTTCTACAGCTCTTGTTGTCAATTCTGGCAATCTTCTTGCCGAGTGATAATTACCATCTACAGTCATGGCATTGGTTTGTGCAGAAAGCCAAGCCATCTGATCTCCAAACCCTAAGGGGAGATACCGCCAATGGTCATGCTGATCTCTACTCAGAAAATTAAGAATAGGTAGCATTTTTATTTTTTGTGGTTGCGAGGGCCTGAAATATCCTAAGCTCATAGTAAATAGCGTAGTAAAAATCATAACTCCTGTGATTAAGCCTCCTATAATCCTATGATATACACCTCCATATTTTTCACTTATTTTTTGTTTTAGGTCTCCTTCTGCAAACCGATATCCAAACTCACCAAAAATTGGTAATGCCATAATAGATGCCCATAGAGTAAACCTATCCAATGTTAGTATATTAAACGCATTCTCACCAAGCATCATAAGTGGAATTGGTGTTGTACCTCCTGTTCCTAAAATAGTAAGCAGTGTTATTGAGAATCCAAAAAACAAATAGCGTTTACTATAAAATCGATACCATATATATGGAAAAAGAAATAACAAAACCCCCCACGGGATCAAAAAGAATACCAATCCAGAAGAGGTAACTTCTAGAAAGTTATCTCGCGACCCATGTGGAATAGGAACTTGTGTTATTGGGTTATTTTTGGTATTGATCCAATAGGGTAAAATACATATGATAATCAATAACAAGGATCCAAAACCAAAACTTACAATTCTTTTGAAAAGAGAGAAAAAGCTTTTGATAAAATGTTTGAATCTAACTTCTTTATAGCTCTCTACTTTCTCTCTAGAGACATCCATAATTACCATTCCTATCAATGGAAAAATAAAAAATACCATCCCAAAAATAGGAGTGACATGATGAGAGGTTACCGTTACTGCAATCAAACTCAAAGCATTTACCAGATATCTGTATTTTCCTATTTTGAGCCAAAGATAAATTTCTGGTAACGAATGCAATAGAATAGATAGCCCTATAATACTGGGTAATTGTCCAAAAATATGTAGTGTTTCTATAAAAACAGAAGAAAACACAGCAAATATAGCTGTATATCCCGCAACATTTCTATTTGATGTCAATACCAATGCAAAACGGTATATTCCTGTTACAAAAAGTAAAATTGCAATGATAGCTACTGTAAATAATCCAAATTTTAATCCGCCGATATACGAGAATAATCCTATACTCTGGTGTACCAATGGGGGGTAACCCATTACAGTAAACCCTGTATACCAACTATAACTCCAAGGGTCAAACCAATTATTGGCATAGTGATTTCCAAAAAATAAATGGATCAATGCATCATAGGTATTTTCTAGTGTAAAAAAAATAGCGGTACCATGAAAAACTACTCCGATGAGTAATGCACTTATCAAATACTTGTTTGTAGTTTTATCCATAAAGGCTCGCCATAGTTTTCGACTTAAATATACAACAAAGGTTTTAGTTTAAAGCATCTGTAAAAAGAATGTAAACGCCTGAATCTACTCTATACTTGATATGATATTTTGGATCAGATTATTAGATTTCAAACAATCTCTCTGCTTCCTTTTGTGGTAATTATCTGTCGACGAATGGTAATCCTTCGATAAAAACCACTCACCGTTAGCTATTTTATACTCGTCGAAATCCTGCTTCTCAAGGTACAAATCATACTTACTTTTGAATTGTAACCTCAAAAAAATCTATTATGAAAACCGGAATTATCATCCCTTGCTATAACGAAGAAAAGAGATTAAACGTAGCCGCTTTTCTAAATTTTATCCAAAAAGAAAACGATTACCATTTATGTTTTGTGAATGATGGAAGTAAGGATAACACTATCACTGTATTAAAAGAGATACAATATACCAATCCAGCAAAGGTAAGTATCATTGATATGAAAAAAAATTCTGGTAAAGCGGCGGCTGTAAGAGCTGGTGGCAGATATCTTCATAGTAGAGGAGATATAAGCTTTATAGGTTTTATTGATGCCGATTTATCTACAGATTTTGAAGATTTTGATGGTTTGTTAAGAACATTAAAAAATGATTCTAAATTAAGTTTTGTTTTTGGATCTAGAGCCAAAGAAGCATCGGATACTATTAAAAAAAATGGGATTCGAAGCTTAATCTCAAAATTAATTAACATTCTGGTTGTATTAATATTGGGGCTACCTATTCAAGATACCCAATGTGGAGCCAAAGTGTTTAGAGCTGATCTAGTTCCTGTTATTTTTAATACTAATTTTTTGAGTAGATGGTTGTTTGATGTAGAAATGTTTATCAAAATGAAAAAACATTTTGGGAAAGAAAAAGTTATGAAAAAGATCGTTGAACAACCTCTCAAAAGATGGATTCATATGGAAGATTCTAAGCTTGGATTAAAAGATTCATTAGAAATCCCTTATCGATTGATCTCTATATGGATTAATTACAACATACTGCCATCAGTGCAATCTTCATTTACCAAAGAAATCACTGAACCTGCAGTAGAAATATATGGGATGCCCACTACAGTTCTGGCAGCCTAATTATAGTGTGAATTTTGAACTCGAAGTTACCCCTTATATTGCCTAAATGACAAGAGAGCATCACTTGATAAGTGATGCTCTCTGTTTTGTAAAAATTAACTATCTAAATTTTAATTCTCTATGACAATAAACTCACTTCTTCTATTTTTCTGATGTTGTTTATCAGTACATTTTACACCATTGCTACATTCATTTATCAATAAAGTTTCGCCATAGCCTCTGCTCTTTACTCGGGACGGATCGATTGCTTTACTTATAATATAATTAGCTGTTGCTATTGCTCTTTTTTGAGATAATTTTAGATTATATCGATCACTCCCTTTACTATCAGTATGAGAACCTATCTCTATTCTAATACTTGAGTATTTCTTCATATAGGCTACTACCTTATCTAATTCTGTCGCTGTTTTACCTAAAATCAGTGCTTTATTAGATTTAAAATATATTGGTTTTAATGCTAATAATTTGACTAAATCTACTCCTTTTGAAGGAAGATTACTCTTGATTTTTAAAGTATCAACAACATCTGGAATTTCCCTAGTAACTAGTACCTTCTTTTTGGTCGCAACATATGTATCTTTTTGCACTTTTACCATGTAAGTTTTTGTATTGCAATCTACCAGTTGTATGAATTCTCCTTTTTCATTGGTTTGTCCCGAACTGATAATTTCACCTTCTTCATTTTTGATTTCAACAATTGCATTGGTTACTACTTTATCTCTATCCTTATCAATTACCACTCCATAAATACTCCCATTACATGCGGTAATCAACGGGGTTGTTTCTAAAAAACTATAAATATCATCTTCTCCCCTTCCTCCAAGTCGATTAGAGGCAAAAAAACCTTTTTTAGTATCTTCATCAATATAAAAAGTAATATCATCTGCACTACTATTTATGGGTTCTCCTACATTATAGATTTTATTCTCTTTCTTGTTTAGGTCAACGGCAAAAATATCCAACCCTCCTAGCCCTTGATGACCATCTGAAGCAAAATATAACATTCCTGTTTTACTTATAAACGGAAAAGTATCTCTCCCTTCTGTATTGATATTGGGCCCAAGATTTACTGGTTCCCCAAAAGAACCATCCTCATGAATATCAACTCCATAAATATCTGACATCCCATATCCTCCTGGCATATCAGAAGCAAAGTATAGTTTTTGCTCATTTGTACTCAAAGTTGGGTGCGCTACAGAATATTGATCATTGTTAAATGGTAGATCTTCTATATTTTTCCATTTTGATTTATCACTAAGCGTAGCTCGAAATATTCGTAATCGATTAACTCCCAAAGAATCTTTAATAAATCTGGATTTCTGTATGTTGTTTCTAGTAAAGTATATAGTTTTTCCATCTTTTGTAAATGATGTTGTTGATTCATGAAGTCTTGAACTGATTGATTTTGAAAATTCAACAGGAAAAGAAAACTCTAACGTATCATTTTTGGTAACTGTTACATGAAATAAATCCAAGTAAGGTTGCTTTGTCCATTTATTATCATTCTGAGGATATTTTCCTATTCCTCTCGAAGAAGAAAATACTAACTGTTTTTTATATACCGAGGGTGCAAAATCTACATATGCTGAATTTCCTGAAAAATTTTTGATAATATATCTTCCACTTTGCTTTTTGATGTCTTCTATATAATCAAAATTCTCTAATAGCCTTCTTACTCTTGAATCTTGAATATTTGATTTCTCTACATTAAATATCAATGCATGGGCTTCTTCATAGTTTTTAAGATATTTAATCGATTGTGCTGCTCTAAAGTAAACGGTTTCGTTAATCGTTATTGTTTCCTTATTTTCTTCTTCTACTTCTTTTTTCTTGGCTAACATGCGCTTATACCATCTTGCCGAATTTTTGAGATCGGAGTTAAAATAATAAGCATCTGCTAATTTCTGGTACACAGTAACGTTTCCATTTCCTTTAAATATGAAATCTTTATACTGCTCAATGGCTTCGGCATATGCGAATTTTTCAAAATTTTCATTTGCTTTTTTCAACAGCTTATCCTGAGAAAAAATGGGTATAGAAAGTATCAAAAAAACAACTATTATTGGTTTATCATATATTACTTTCATTTTGATAGTCTCGTTTGGTTAAAAGAATCTTGGATATATAATTCGATCGTTTCTTTCAAAGATTTCATATCTTAAAAAGAACTCATATGATCCTGAATTAAATTCTGTATTTCCTAATGCTGTGGTTTCCCAGTCGTATGCAAACCCAAGCATGATTGCATCTGATACTTGAAACCCTGCCAATATACTCACAGCTGCATTCCATCGATAAGCAGCCCCTAGGGTAATTTTCTTATTTATGAGTGTATTGGCTGATATATCTACCTGTAATGGTGCTCCTGCTACTCCTTTTAAAAGCATAGCTGGTTTCAATTTAATATTTTCGTTGAGATCAAATACATACCCCCCTATTAGGTAATAATTGATTCGTTCTTCTGCTAAAAAAGAAGAGGCTCTGTTTTCTGTATTTGATTCATCAAAATGTTGTGTTTCTAAGAGATTAGGAGCAGAAATACCTAGATATAATTTTTCTGTATGGTAGTATAACCCTACCCCAAAGTTGGGAGCAAATTTATTATCCACATTGGTATTCAATAATACATCTGTATTTGTATATTGATTAAGGTCATTAAAATTAACATTCAAAAGATGCCCCCCTGCTTTGACTCCAAATGCTAATTGCCCATCAACAGAGGTATCAATGGTATACGAGAAATCAATATCAAAATAAGTTTCTTGTGTGGGACCTATTTTATCATTTATAATAGACATTCCTAACCCTACTTTATTAGATTTCCCTATAGGAGAGTGAACACTAAGTGTCTGTGTAACTGGGGCTCCCCCTATTCCCACCCATTGATTTCTATATACCCCAGTAATATTTATAGCATCTCTTGAGCCTGCATAGGCAGGATTTACACTAATAGTATTATACATATATTGTGTGTATTGTGCATCTTGTTGTGCACATACTGTTACCACAAGGGTAAGTAAAATAACCATTATATAATAGGTTCTCTGCATAGTAATGGGCTTATATTGTATAATCAGAAAGTATATTTTCTGATCAGGTTATTTATCTATTTATATATATGTAATCCGACTTTTTCTTATGTTCTCCTTTTTGATTTGTATAAGTAAGAACATAAAAATAAGTTCCTACAGGTAATTGTTTCTCTTTATTAATGGTAGCTCTACCATTGGATTCACCTCTAAAGAAGTTTCCGTTTTTTCCATATCCTTTTGCCTGATACACCAAAACACCCCAACGATTAAATATCTTAAGTTCATTTTTGGGGAATTTTTCAATATTTACAATAATCAACACATCATGATCTCCATCTCCATTGGGAGTTACTGCATTAAATACTTCAAGATCATCTTCTAAGGATGAGTCGGTATTATTAGGTTCGAGATAATCTGGAATTCCGTCATTATCTGCATCAAAGGCATCATCTGGAACACCATCATTATTAGGGTCTGGATTTTCATCTGCTGTTACAATTCCATCGTTATCATCATCTATATCCTGAAAATCATCAACTCCATCTCCATCGGTATCCTGAATTGTATAATTAATTTCTCCTCCATTAGCATCATCCTGAACACTATCAGGAATACCATCATTGCCAAATGGTCCTTCTATTCTGCCATCTCCATCTGTATCTATGCCATTATGCCCAGATTCTATATAATCTAGAATACCATCTCCATCTGCATCCAAATCTCTACTATCAATAATCCCATCATCATCTGTATCAAGAGAGGGGTCTCCTTTTTGCTCTACCACATCAGGGATACCATCATTGTCATCATCCAAATCATTGATATTAGGTATTCCATCTCCATCAGTATCTAAATAACTCACAGTAGGGTCTTCAAAATCACCATCATTGTCGGTATCTATATTTGTAGTATCCTCTGGATCATCAGAAACTTCAGTGACAATTGTTGTTCTATTTGGTAACAAAGCCGTTACGATCGCTGTATTTACAACAATCTCATTATCTATATCTTCCTGAGTAACAACATGTCCTCCTGTAACTGTAAATGATTCATTTGGTTCAAGTGTATTGATAGTATGAATACTTGTAAACGCTACCAAAGGGTCCTCTACATTCACTTCAAACACAGTGGCATTACCTGTATTTGTTATTTCAATCGTATATAGTAATAAATCCCCAGGTTCAGTAAAATACCCTATATCTACCACTTTATGTACTTCTAATGTTGCTGATTGTAGTATGGGTGTAATCGTAATATCATCAGGATCCCCATCTCCATTAGCATCAATATCATCATCATTATTTGGATCATCAGATATATCAGATACTAACTGTAAATTTGGATCTCTGCCTTCTACAGTAGCAGAATTACTAACGCTTCCTGTATTCAAATCAACTTGTGTTATAGTATGGCTTGCTGTTATCACAAATTGTTGTCCTGGTACAATAACAGGAATTGATGAAGGATTTATACTTCCTGAATCTGCATTTGCATCTGCAATAGTTACATCAGTCAATGTTACATTACCTATATTCGTAAGAGTTAGATTGTACGTAATTACTTCGCCAACCTCATCCCAATCCCCATCAGGAGGTGTATTGGCAACTTTAATCAAACTTAGTTTAGGTATCTGTTGTAATGCTACTATCGTAGGGTCGTCTGGTGCAGTTGTATCTGGATCATCTGAAGTATCGGTTACTATTATACCACAAGGGTCTTCTCCTTGAACTGTAAGTGTATTTGTTACTATACCTTGATTCAAATCCTGTTGTGTAATGATATGTGTTGCTGTTATAGTAACAGATGAATTTGCTGGTATACTAGGAATAAATGACATACTTATAGCATCTGCATTTGGATCTGTAACCGAAATATTAGAAAGCGTTACTTCTTTGGGATTCTCAATATTAATTTCATAAACAATCTCTTCTCCTAGATCATCATACGCTCCGTCCTGAGCTGGCAACCCTTTTTTGGTAACTATTAATTGAGGACTAGGAGAAACCAGAACTGTATAGGTATAAGAATCCCCAACACAACTGTCTGAACTTGTGGATGTAATCGTATACACAACCGTCTGAACGGAGCCACTGGTATTGGTCAACAAATCGGTGATACTAGTCGCGGTACTGGTGGCGGTGGTTTCTCCTGTAATATTCGAGTTATCTGCCGCAGACCAGCTAAAGGTAACTCCACTTAGATTTACATCTCCTGTAAGATCATGATTCAAAGCAACATCACTACAAACTATATCGGTTGGTGTTGTGGCTACAAAGGGTTCTGGGTTTATTGTTACTGTATACGTATAAGAATCCCCAGCGCAACTACCTGAACTTGTAGGAGCAATAGTATACACAACAGTCTGAACCGAACCACTCGTATTGGTCAGCACATCAGTAATACTGGTCGCTGTGCTAGTAGCCGTTGTTTCTCCTGTAATATTCGGGTTATCTGCCGCAGACCAGCTAAAGGTAACTCCACTTAGATTTACATCTCCTGTAAGATCATGATTCAAAGCAACATCACTACAAACTATATCGGTTGGTGTTGTGGCTACAAAAGGTTCTGGATTTATTGTTACTGTATAGGTATAAGAATCGCCAGCACAACTGTCTGAACTTGTAGGAACAACAGTATACACAACTGTCTGAACCGAACCACTTGTATTGGTCAGCACATCGGTAATATTGGTTGCTGTACTGGTTGCTGTTGTTTCTCCTGTAATATTCGGGTTATCTGCCGCAGACCAGCTAAAAGTAACTCTACTTAGATTTACATCTCCTGTAAGATCATGAGCTAAGGCAACATCACTACAAACTATATCGGTTGGTGCTGTGGCTACAAAAGGTTCTGGATTTATTGTTACTGTATAGGTATAAGAATCGCCAGCACAACTATCTGAACTTGTAG
>NZ_PGUB01000105.1:0-14204 GCF_002924285.1 Aquimarina sp. I32.4
TTTTATTTCTTCTTCTCACAACCTAAAAATAAGGATTTTTAAAACAAAAGATAAACTAATTTATGCTCTTATTAATATTTTACATTCAAAAGGGTTTGAAGTAGCAGTTATAAAGTTTATTGATGATACTAAGAATTACTAGACAGTAGAACACAATAGTTGAGTTTGTATTAGCTTTTTTTTGCTCCAAGAATACCCCATTGCCTATCCCCAAATCATCAAACACCTACTTATGTGCCTATGGCAAAAATGATAACTAAAAAAATATAAAAATTAATATACTGTAATTCATAATCTTATTACATTACAGTACCAAAACTTTTAAAACCAAAAGAATGAAAAAACTTGTTGCAACTGTAGGCGATCAACACACTTGCCCTATGTATAGCGGTACTACACCCCATATAGGTGGTACAATTATTTCAGGCTCTCCCAATGTTTTTGTAAATGACAGACCCGTAGCACGTATGGGTGATAAATGTATATGTGCCGATGGTTCAATATCAATTATCATTCAGGGAGAAACAGGAGTTTTGGTAAATGGTAAACCCATAGCCTATGTAGGCTGCATGACATCACATGGCGGGGTGATTACTACAGGACAACCCAATGTTATTATAGATATGGTTATGCCTGTAAAAACCTCTCAATTGGTAACGATGCCTATAGAACTGATGCCACCAACACCCGCAAGAAATATGCTAGACAGGATTAATGCGCTTGCTAATTCTAAAAAAGCGAGAGAAGCAAAATCAAAACAACAAGAATTAAAAAAACACGGCTATCTGGTTGATGTTGATTTTAGTATGTAAATCTGCTGTTTTATGAAAATTGACTATCCTGTATTACCTTCTTATGGCGACAATCCTACCGAAGAAGAAAAAGAACGCACTATAGCAAGCTATTACGGGCATCAAAATCGTGCAGGTTTCTTTCCTGTTGGTATGCACAATACGTGGCATGGTGGCATCCATATAGAAGATTTTGGAACAAACGTGAGTGCTATTGCAGACGGTAGAATTATAGCCTATCGCATACCCGAAAAGTATCTACATGAAAAAGATAATAAAGAGATTAAATACTCCAACGGGTTTATACTCATACAACATCATTATAAAACCCCAAAAGGGGTAGCACTACGATTTTACAGCCTGTATATGCACCTGCAACCCAAAGCAGAAATGATAAAAAACAAGGGGAAAAGCATACCAGATCTCTATGCAAAATATACCACGAAAGTAAAAACAACTACTAAAGAAGTAGGTTTAAAAGTTAGAGAGTATTGCGAAGATCATAAAACAAAGGATGATGCCAAAGAAAAGGTATTTGTGCCTAAAGGTAGTTTGATAAAAAAAGAAAATATTACTCCACCCAAAGGACATTGGATGCAAAATAATACAAGTTATGTATTTTGTAGTTATCAAGGAGAAATATTAATTGCGCTAAAGAGTTGGACTACCGATCATGGCGAAAACCACTACCAAATAAGCCATACTAAGGCAAAAGATAAAAATACTTTTAATGCCAATGCTCCTAAAGGCACGATGGTATTTGATACTATCAATGGCACATATATAGGTATGGAATGTGCAGAAACAGCACTTGAAGTTGAAAAAACCAAAGATAAAAACTGGTATAAAATCAAAGGCAGAACACAGTATGTTATGGTTGTCGATTGTGAACCTCTTATTAAACAGATCAAAGACGATGTAGTATTTAATGAGGTACAGAATGTAGATATACCCATTACAGCAGGGCAGATTATTGGTGTTCCTAGTCGTTATGAATCTAATGCCTCAAAAGGATACACCACCGTACATATAGAAGTCTTTACAGATGATAGTGGCATACACGAGTTTATCAATAATATACAGGACAATGACCGCACATCGTATGAAATTGCCAAGGAGCAATTATTACAGGTGGGCAAACCTTGCAATTTTTTAAAAGTCGATACCAAAGTAAAAATCTATCAGATTAAAGACGACTATACCCAAATCGGGTTTGAAGATGTTTTTTGTGAAGCTGTAAATGGTACAGATATAGGGCATGAAGGCAGTATAAAAGTATATGTAAAAGGGCGTAAAACTACCAAAACCACTTACTCAATTAAAGATGGGAAATTTGAAGAAATAAACGCTAAAATGAATAACATATTACCCAATAAAGACGTATTGCTGTATTGGGTTGGCAAGCCCTCTAGTACCGTACGAAAAGTTGGTTACGGCACAGCGCAATCAGGCAAAAAATACTGGGTAAAAACCAGTGAAGTCATAGGCGAAGTAGGCAATTGGGTGGCATTATCACAAAATATAAGCGTTGTGTATGAACAGCAACCCACAGCAGATACCGCCGATAGTAAAGCTAAAAAAACCGCAAAGATTAGAAAAAAGGCCGCTACAAAAGATAGTGCCGATACAGAATGGTGGCTCATAAAAACCAAAGACAATGAGCAAGGGTGGGTAAAAAAAAGTGACCTAACCAAAAAGAACCCTTACCATTGGGCAGATTATGGTTGGGAGGTATTAGAAGATACAGGCAACCAGTATTTTTATATGTTTGGCGAATATGTAGAAAAAAGCGAACCCCATGATTTTATCAAAAAAATTTGGGAGTTAGCCGATAGCGATGGCGATAAAGAACTCTCTAATTATGAATTGCAACAGGCTGTAAGTACCAAAGATACCATAGACATACTAAGCAAACTGATCTGTAAACATCAAAGCGAATGGAACACATGGGCTAATATCAGTGATTTTGAACAAGAACTAATAGAGGTGCATAAAAAAGGGATTAATGAAGCCAAAGGCACAGATGATAAGGGTAATGACCTAAAACAAAAGTTGGAACAGCAACGAGATGCTAAAATCGAGATGTTTAAAGATAAAATAAAACATCTTTGTTTTTGGCAAGACATAAAAAATGGCGAAATTGTACCAATGCAACAGCGCAGGCAAGCCTATATAGACAGTAAATACAACCCAGCACACAGGATATTCCCTAAAGGAACAAGTGCAAAGGAAATACTACTAGGTAAAGAGTTTGACGAACTGGAGAAAGAACGAGATAAAAGGCAATTCCCTACAGATCCTAATGTGTATCATCTGCATGCTATTTCATTTGTAGAACAAATGAAAATGATTACTGGATATAGAGCACCTTGGATGGAAGTTGTATTGCAAGAAGCTTTAAAATATAAAGGATTAGATGAAGAAACTAACCCTTTAGCTAAAACTATTCAAAAAGAATATCATACCTATACAGGGCATCCAAAAGCAACAGGAGGTACTTCATGGTGCGCTAGTTTTGCAAGTTGGTGTTTAGGGCAATTAGAAATAAAAAACCCAAAATCTTGGTCATCACAAAGATTTTTGAATCATTCAGCCTTAAAAAAATCAGAATTACAATATGGTGCAATAGTTGTTTTTACAGATTGTTATGAAAATGGTGAAATAATATATGATGATAATGATAATTCATTTGGTCATGTTACTTTTGCGGTTGGACAATTAGATAATGGGAAATATGCTTGTTTAGGTGGAAATCAAGGAGATATGATTAAAATCAGTGATTATGATTGTTCAGGAAATGTTTTTGCTAAAAACAGAAAAAAAACAAAGTGGCGAAAAATGACAGGGGTTTATGTTCCAAAAAACTATTCTAAAAATTCTAACGATGAATTTACAGACAAAGATCAATATAAAAATATTGATGAAGCTAATAAAAAAATAATTAAAATTGAAATTAAAACGAAAGATTATGAGGGTACATAGTAGAGGTCTATTCTTTTCTTTTTTTATATTATGTTTTCTATTTTTTTTGAGTTGTAAAAAAACAAAAGAAGTTGAAAAACAACAAGTAGTTTCAGAAGCAAAAGAAGGTATATCTAATAACGAAAACAACGTAAATGAAGAGCTTTCAAAAAATGAAAAAATTATTCAAAAACTGAAAGAAATGAAAATTGCTTTTGAGAATAAAAGTAGCCAAGAAATGTTGCAATTCTTTAATTTTCCTACCAAAAATTTTATGTTTATTAGAAGAAGTGAAGAATTTAGAAAAGATATATCAAAAAATAATGATATGGTTACTAAAGAACATTTTTTGAAGTATGCAAAAATTAGAGAAAGACCTAATCATCCTAGTTTATATCAATTACTTTCTACTCTAAATTTGGATTTTTTAGAAGAATCAAATTCAATTGAAAAAGATTTAGAAATAGAAGGAGATGAATGTTATTATATGTATAAGATAGAAATCAAAGATGATGTACTTATAATAAGCTACGGAGCTAATTCTAATCAAAAATACTCTAATGAAGGTGATTGTTCAGAGAGCCATACTTTTTTGTA
Organism: Aquimarina sp. I32.4; assembly: GCF_002924285.1. NCBI lineage: Bacteria > Pseudomonadati > Bacteroidota > Flavobacteriia > Flavobacteriales > Flavobacteriaceae > Aquimarina > Aquimarina sp. I32.4. Next base: position 4,350 of record NZ_PGUB01000105.1, read on the forward strand.
CTTTAACATTGTTAATGATAAAATAATCTTCAAACAATCTGATATGGCAGGCTAAAACCTCGGTTTTGAATATTTCTTCTTGTACATAGAATTACTAAGGTTTTGCGCTTAAACAACTAAAAAATGGAATATCCCACAGATATAGAAAAAATAGTAACCCCCTTTATTAATTCTAATTTCCATATAAAATTAGATGCTACAACTTATAAAAAACATATCAATTCTTATGAGTGTATGTTGTTAAGTTTTCTAAGTTTAAGTAGAGAATGTATAAAGAACGAATTACGAAATCCTGCTATTGTCGTTTTTGATTATCAAGAGCGAATTATTTGTAATAGATATTTTAATATTGAGTATGTAGAAAATCATTCTGATGACAGTACTAATTTTAGGTTAGAATTAATTGAAGATACAAGAAATGATCGTATTTATTTTATGCTTCAAGAAAAAGCGAAACCAGACAATGTGGTATTTCATTGGTTACATTATTCCATACCTTTTAATACTCTTAGTCATGTAGATTACAGTAAAATTGTTGATTATATCATTGATAGGCAACAGCTAAAAAAAGACCACGAGGTTTTAAATTTTGAACTATTGCTACACCGTATCAGTTTTGAAACTGGAGATTGGCATATTAAAAAGCCCTAAAAAAATAACATCTCATCATGCTCTAAAAACTAGAGTTCACTCTTTACTCTAATATCGTTACTTATTAAAATATAGATTTAATTAATATTTTTTTATATTTTTGCATAAGCACTTATATAACTACTTATGGATGATAAATTACGTCAATATGGTGAATTGGGCTTAGGCTCCAGGCTAAAGAGACTTAGTGATTTGATGATGAGACAAACACAAATCACATACGACTCTTTAAATATAGATTTTGATCCTTATCTATTTCCAATTTTTAAGGTAATAATTGACATGGAACTAGCTACTACCACCGATATTCAAGAAGCATTGCAGTATACACAACCTGCAATCACGCAAGCATTAAATAAATTGATCAACAAAAAATTAGTTACCTATAAAACTGATAAAGCCGATAAACGAAAAAAACTCTTTAGACTTTCTGTGAAAGGAAAAGAAATCCATCAAAAAATGAAACCTCTGTGGTGTATCATTGATGAACAATTAAAATGGCTTACCGAAGGTAGTGCTACAAGTTTGACACACCGCCTTACATTTATAGAAGACCAATTAAATAAAAAATCTTTAAGTCAAAGAATTCTTGAAAAATATAATGCATAACATTTTAAACAGATGAAAACAACAATTATACCTTTTGAATCCAAATATGCCAAAGAGTTTGCTAGCCTTAATGTTGAATGGTTAGAAAAACATTTTGTAGTAGAACCACATGATATCGATTTATTAGAAAGATGTGAGGAAACAATTATCAATCAAGGTGGTTATATTTTTTTTGCTAAAGCAGATAATGAAATTGCTGGTACATTTTCATTAATCAAAATCGAAGATGGAGTTTATGAATTAGGAAAAATGGCAGTATCTCCAAAATTTCAAGGTAAAAAGATAGGCCAACAATTGGTGCAGTATTGTATTGATTTTTCTATACATCAAAATTGGAAAAAACTAGTTCTTTACTCTAATCGAGTTTTAGAAAATGCCATATACATCTATAAAAAGCACGGATTCAAAGAAATTAAACTAGAAGACACCCCTCCTTATCTACGAAGCGATATTAAGATGGAGCTCATTCTACCCGTAACATCTTGAAATAAATCTCCTACAAAGTATTTATTCTAAATCCCTCTTTACATACAAAAGAGTCAAATCCCTTTTTTGAAAAGGGGTAAAAACCCCTTTTTTTTCAAGCCTCTCAATCAACTGAAAAAACGCTAAACAGCAAAAAACTACTTGTTTTCAACACTTTACACACGAATCTATCCAATAAAATGAGGCATTCTTTTTTTTAAGCTACAGAATAACAGTACTTTTATTTGAGGAAAATACTGACAATATAGAGTAATTGTAAAAACGCTTTAATCCAAAGCTGAAGATATAATCAATTATCTTTTAACAAGTGTTTCTCTTTACAAACATCTTAAAAGCTTAAAAAATGGACAAACTAATCTATCTTACAAAAAGAATTCTAATCCTTGGAGTACTTATACTAGGCTTAAGCTCTTGTGAGCAAAACCAAGGCAACAAAAAATACATCAAAGAGATTGATGAGCTAAAACAAAAAATTGATGAGTTAAAAGAACAAATCGGACATGTTAATAGTGACAAACCAAGTAACATTATCGATGTAAAATTTGCAGCACAACTATATCACAACTATGACACTACACGTGTAAAGTGGACAGACAATCATATTCGTAGGCAATCAAAAAATAAAAATTTTAATGCCACTAGATCATTATACTATGATTTAGATAGCTTATACAACTATTTAGCTTATATCAAACGAATTTCTAAAGAAGCTAATGTTGAAACTTCAGGTTTGCGTTTTTATTTTGGTGCATATTCTAATGACTATGTTCGTAATGATAGTAAAGCATACGCATATAGGCAAACGATCTTTATAGCTCCTACAACACCTAAACAAGTTGAAAAAGAGATTATTCATTTTGGATATACTCTGAGTGATGATTTTAAAGTAGAACTTTTGAAAGATAAAATTGGTACTCATTCTCGAGATCATTCAAAAAGTGGTGGTTCTATACAAAAAGCAAGCCTGTTTAACTTTAACTTGAACACAAACATGTATGGAGGAAACAGTACAATTGCAAATGAATTAACAGGATCACCCCCAAGAGGAAACGAACAATAAATAGATGAATTTAAGCAATGATTTTTTAACTCTTGTAATGGAAATTGGTGTTGGGCTAGAAGTTTTGACAGCAATAGTAGCAACAATATATTATAATAAATACAGGAATACTCACATTCTTAAATACATTATTTTCCTTATATGGTATGTCGCTCTAAATGAAATTATTGGTCTCTATATTAGAAGTAAAAACTGGGATACAGCATTGCCAATGAACATTTACAATGTAGTTAATTTTACATTTATCTTAATTTTATACAGAAGTTATCTAAATGAAAAAAAGAGTAAAAAAATTGCATTAGTCTTTTGTATAATATATTTAATCGCATTTATTATTAATGGTTTTTATGAAAATTACTATATCAAATTTCAGAGTATACCATACATTATAGCGGCTTTCGCCGTTATAATTACCATTTCACTGTATTTCAGAGAAATACTAAACTCTGAAGAGGTATTAAATGCTAAAAGAAATTTGTTATTTTGGATAAGCGTTGGTTTATTAATATATTTTGTAGGAAACATACCTTTTAGAATATTGCGAAATTATTATATAGAGTTAACAGATGCCACAATATATTTTTTAGTAAATTTCACATTAACAGTAATACTAAATATTTGTTTTATCATAGGCTTTATATGGAGCAAAAAGAAATAGCTATATTAATTGCAAGTATTATTCTTGTTATTGTCATTATTATAATGATTTCTCTTTTTTCAATTTTTCAAAAAAGGAAGAATAGCTTATTGCTACAACAAAAAGAAGCCGAAAAAAAGTTTGAGACTGCAATTGCAGAGACACAAATAGAGATTAGAGAAGAGACCCTGCGTAATATCAGCTGGGAGTTACATGATAATATTGGCCAGCTACTCACGCTGGCCAAAATACAAGTTAATATTGCTCAAGACGACCCTGAAAAATTAAATGAAGTTACCGAGACTATTAGCAAAAGTCTTACAGAATTACGCTCTTTATCAAAATTAATCAATCCAGATGCCATAAAAAACCTAAGTCTTACTGAAGCTATAACACTAGAAATAGAGAGATTTAATAGAATGCAATTCATAAAAGCGACCATTACTAGTAATGAGGAAATAGAGGAACTAGACAACAAAGCAGAAATTATTATTTTTAGAATATTACAAGAATTCTTTACCAATACGATCAAACATTCTAAAGCATCAAATCTGGATGTTGATGTACATTATACCCAAGATCAATTGGTAATTCATGCCAAAGATGATGGTGTAGGTTTTGATCATACCAATTGCACGAGCAAGCAAGGAATAGGATTAGGCAATATGAAAAACAGAGGCAAGCTAATTAATGCAGAGGTAGCGCTAACTTCAAAAAAAGGAAAAGGAACGACTATAAAATTAACCTATCCTTATAAAAAAGAAAGCTTAATTATATCAGATAGTGAAATTGTATAACATATCTTTACTCAATATATATTTTTGAGCAAAAAAACGAATCAATTATTCATTACAAAATCTGATATCACAGAAAAAAATAACAGCATGAAATACTCAGTTGTAATCGTAGAAGATCATATTTTACTATCTCAGGCATTATCGGGGCTTGTAAATGCATTTGCTAAATTCAAAATTCTATATATCTGCAAAAACGGAAAAGAATTACTAACTCGATTCAAAGATCCAAAAAACATTCCTGATATTGTTCTTATGGATATCAATATGCCTATTATGAATGGGATTGAGACCACCACAATATTAAACAAAGAGTTCCCACAAGTCAAAGTACTGGCTCTATCTGTAGAGGAAGAAGAAAGTACTATCTTAAAAATGCTAAGAGCAGGTGCAAAAGGATACTTATTAAAAGATACTGAAAAGAGTATCCTAGAAAATGCTTTGATACAAGTGCAGGAAACAGGTTTTTACCACACCAAAAATGTTACCAAATTATTAATAGGATCTCTCAATCAAAAAGAAGAGAACACGGTAGTACTCAAAGACCGTGAAATAGAATTTATAAAGCATGCCTGTACAGAAAAAACATATAAAGAAATCGCCAGCGATATGTGTTTGAGTCCAAAAACAATAGAAGGCTATAGAGATTCTATTTTTGAAAAACTAAATCTAAAAAACAGAACTGGCCTAGTTATCTATGCTATTAAAAGCAAGTTATTTGTTCCATAAAATGTTTGTTCACTTTATACAAATTGAAGTGATTTAACCTTTTTTGATTCTGGCGAAAAATAGTTATTTTTTGATCAATTGAAGTGTTTTTTACACTTCATAGCAGGGCTACGGAATAAGAAAAAGACAAAAACTGAGTGAAAAAGAGCATTTTTACAGCGAATTGAAAAAAGTTTAAACCACTTCGTTATACATATAAGTCATAACACTACTCTTTTTATAGTTTTTTTAAAATCAAAAAACTACCTTTATACATATTATAATTACTTTTGGCCCGTTTATTGATTAAACCGAAAGGCAAAATCATAGTACACTATGGTTTTACAGCATTTTTTTTAATAAACTAACCATCTTATACTTCTCTAAAAACAGTGTTTTTTGTTTATTTTTGTGAGTAGAAGAACATTGATATTTTTTATGCTAAAACAACAACTAAATTTTAAGCTTTCTCAAAAACTTTCTCCACAACAAATTCAGTTGATGAAATTGATTCAATTGCCTACGCAAGCATTTGAACAACGACTAAAACAAGAAATGGAAGAAAACCCTGCACTTGATAGTGGCAAAGACAAAGCAGATGAATTTGAAGATACATTTAGCAATGAAAATACTGAGGAAGAAGATTATGGCACAGAAAAAATAGAAACCGAAATCAATGTTGATGAATATCTAAGTGATGATGAAATCCCAAGTTATCGATTAAGCTCTAACAACTACAGTAGTGATGATGAAGAAAAAAGTGTACCTTATGCATCAGGTACTTCATTTCACCAACACTTGGTCAATCAATTAAACACCTATCGACTTAACGAAGAAGAAAGAGAAATCGCAGAATTTCTTGTAGGTAGTGTAGATGAAAGTGGATATATAAGAAGATCCTTATCTGATATTCTCGATGATCTGGCATTTACTCAAAATGTATATACCACAGAAGATAAAATAGAAAGTATCTTACAAATAGTACATCAATTAGATCCTGCTGGTGTAGGTGCCCGTAATTTACAAGAGTGCCTTTGGATCCAATTAGACCGAAAAGAAATCACTATTCCTATAAAATTAGCATCAGGGATATTAAAAAAAGCATTTGATCATTTTAGTAAAAAACACTACGATAAGCTTTTATTAAAATTTGATGTCACCAAGGACCAATTAAAAGAGGCTATTGATGAAATTGAACACCTAAATCCTAAACCAGGAGGTGCCTATGCGGGTAATAACCGTATGATAGAACATGTGGTTCCTGATTTTACAATTAGAATCATAGATGGTGAACTAGAACTAACATTAAATGGGCGAAATGCACCCGAGCTTCACGTATCTAGAGAGTACAACAATATGCTTCAGGGATATAAAGCCAGTAAAGAAAAATCTAAGTCTCAAAAGGATGCTGTTTTATTTATCAAACAAAAGCTTGATGCTGCAAAATGGTTTATTGAGGCAGTAAAACAAAGACAACAAACACTTTTTGTTACCATGAGTGCAATAATGCACTATCAAAAAAGTTATTTTCTTAGTGGAGATGAACGAAACCTCAAACCAATGATCCTAAAAGACATTGCAGACGAGATTGGCATGGATGTAAGCACCGTTTCTAGAGTAGCAAACAGTAAGTATGTCGATACCCCTTACGGAACAAAGCTCATCAAAGAATTCTTTTCTGAATCAATGACCAACGATCAGGGTGAAGAAGTTTCTACACGAGAAATAAAGAAAATACTGGAAATAACTATAGGTGAAGAAGACAAGAAAAAACCACTCACAGATGAGAAACTTGCCAAAATTCTAAAAGAAAAAGGGTATCCTATAGCCAGAAGAACTGTAGCCAAATACAGAGAACAATTAGATATTCCTGTTGCTAGGTTACGAAAGAAAATTTAATGAATTTTTTTCTACGAAGCGCTTCTTATGTTTTACACCCATTATTGATGCCTCTCATTGGTGCGGTAATTTATTTTTGTACAGCCCCTAGATTCATCCCTAACGAAATCATACGTGCCAAAATCTTTGGACTCGTTGTTCTCACTATTCTAATACCTATAGTATTATTCTTTTTACTCAGAAACCTTGGCACTATAACATCTATACACTTAGAAACTGTAAAACAGCGAAAAATACCATTATTACTACAATCAATCCTACTGATTATAGTGATAAAAATGGTGATCGATGTATACCACTATCCTGAATTGTATTTTTTCTTTTTAGGGATTCTACTCTCATCTTTAAGCGCCATTTTTATGACATTGTTTAATATCAAAGCAAGCCTACATATGATTGGTATCAGCGGAATTACCATGTTTACAATAGCAATAAGTATTCACTTTGGACTTAATTTAACTATATTAATTGCCGTATTGATGATTGCCAACGGATTGGTCGCTTCTTCAAGATTGCACTATAAAGCACATAGCAATCTAGAGCTTATTTTAGGCCTTTTGATCGGGGTTATCCCACAACTTACACTAATCAATTTTTGGTTATAAGCTTACAAGATATAAAACATCAGTCCTATTTTTACGGTATTCAATCCCACGGGCTCTCCTTGAATCGTTGCATTGTTATTAAACAATGGATTTAAGCTATAATAAAAATGAAAATTAAAGGTATTCCATCCAAAAGTAAAAGTCGTCCCCACTCTCCACCTATTCAGCTCATCAACCTTTGTTTGCTTTACCTGATTACCTCGTTGTTTAAAATTAGAATTAAAAGCACTCATATACCCCATCTTAATTCCTGTATAAATTCTATAAAACTTATGTGTTTGTGGTGTAGAGGTACGCCATCTAAGTTCAAAAGGAGCTTCTATCAAATGAATAGTAAACCTATTTGTATTATAATCTACCCCATCTAGAGCAGTAAATATACTACCCCCTGTTCCTTCCTCTTCATCTATAAATAAATTCTGATTGTATACATTTAAAGAGTACCCTAAACCAAGTCCTATTGCAACATTACGCTTTTTATTGATAGGCATATCTCTAATAAAACCCAAGTGCATTCCTCCTGAAAATCCAGATTGACTAACTCCCTTTGGTTTATTGAGTAATAAATTTACTGTTACACCAACATAAAATTGATCTTCTCGATACAGAGAATCTACTGCCACTGGTTCAGTAGAATTCAAGAGGTTTTCTTGTGCCGACCCAAGAAACACAAACAAATAACAACAAACGAATAAAAATAAACTCTTCATATATGGATACTAAAATAAATCTATTTATTCAGAAATAAGAAAAACTTCATAAAAACAAATCAAAATTAGAAAAACCCTGCTCAACAAAAGCAGGGCTCAATACTTATAACTGAACAGATCAGTTTTTCACTATTTCTTCGGGATATAATTACCAACACTCCCTTTTTTGGTTGCATAATTAATTTTGAGCGCATTCACTTTTCTCAATTCCTTTTTAATATCACCCACCAATCCCATTCTAGTATCTTCATCAACTTTTAATGAAGTAATCATAAAAGGGTGCAAGGCATCTCTTTTGGCAGCTCTCTCCGCCAATATAAACTCCTTTATATCCTCTAAGTCTGCGAATTTATCATTCAATTGTATTCTAGCTTCTGAGCCAATATTCTTATATCTCGAACTAGGCTTACCAGCATACACATTCATAATTAGATTTTTATTATCTAATTTTTCAATTTGATCTGCTTGAGGTAGCTTATTTTGAACTATAAGAACATTTTTTCTCATAACAGTAACCACCATAAAGAAAAACAACAACATAAACACAATATCAGGCAATGATGCTGTTGAAATTTCTGGCAACTGTGTGTTTTTTTTATTTTTGAATTTTGACATAATAACAACTATTTAGATTAATAATTACGAACTGGTTCTGCCTCTGAAAGCTTTTCAGGATACATAGATTTAATTTTCTTGATCCTTTCCTTTAACAAAACCTGATTAGAGTGACTGGCATCTTTCAGCAGGTCTTTCATCTCTTTAAAAGAAATACCGTATAATCGTTTTGCCTCACGATCACGAAGCTCTGTATATGCACCTACAAGTTCATTTTGTACGGCTACGTATGTTCCATAATTAGCCTCTCTATTGTTCACAAGAGATATTACCGCCTTATCAGGATGGTCAGATGATTGATCATTTATTGCCTTTACAATAATTACATTGCCAATCCTCTACTCCAGCTCCATTATCCAAAAATGCTATAGCAGCCTTTTTCAATGCCCCTATATCCATTATAGCGCCTTCTACCAACAATTCATTGTTTTGATTTAGTTCAACTCTAAAAATATTTTTTTCTTTAATCAAAGTTTTCCCAGGATCATCAATAAGAGGCGGTAATTTCCTACTAATACCATGATCTGTTTCTATAGTTGTAGTAACTAAAAAAAAGATAAGTAATAAAAATGCAATATCTGCCATAGATCCCGCATTAACACTTGGTGCTAATCTTCTTGTCATAATAAATATATTTAATTAATAATTCACTTACAGAATCAACAAACTGTGAATGCATGTGACAAGAAACAGTAGAGATAAAATATTTTGAAACTATTTTATCTATGTATTTAATATCACTTTTGGAAGGCTAGATATTGATACTATAGAACAGCACACCTTTTTGACTATGAAATTGTGTGTGTGTAAAAATAAATATACGCACCTCTTATTTCAAACCAAAAAAAAGATATTACACCACAGTTATTATTATAAATTTTAACAATTGTTATGCCATTTTCAGGTTTTTACTCACTTAGTATAATTTTTATACGCTCTAGTTTATAATTTCTATTATTCGTATCTTTAATTCATGGATTTAGAAAAGATAAAAGTTGAAATAGGTAAGTTATCCATTGAAGATCAGGCTTTATTGGCGGCAGAACTTGAGAAATTGACTTTGAAAGGAAGTCCCGCAGTT
>NZ_PGUB01000106.1:0-14013 GCF_002924285.1 Aquimarina sp. I32.4
AGAAAGTATGAGTAATGAACTTATAAAATCTATAGTAAGTAATCATCACTACTTAGACGCATTTATGCGAAGTTAATATCCGTAAATTGTATTATGATCATCAGTAACGACAGCATAGTTGATAATCCTTAACTCAAATTCAAAACGTTGATTTGCTTCACCTGCGTTGATGGTCGTTAGGTTAATATCAGCAATAGTAAATTGGTATGTGTCATCAGGAGCACTTAAGAATCTACGGAGTCTATATCCTGTAGTCGTTTCATTAATAACATTTTTAGAAGAAGCGTTATATAGGTCGTCAGCTCCAATAGGGCTAAACTTAAATTCTGATGCATCTGTAAACGCAACGTCATCAGGTCTGGTTCCTGATAAGTTGATTTTAATACTTCCGTATTTAACCAATTCGTCAAATCCAACTCCGTTTTGTCCGTCAGTTCCATTTTGTCCTTCAGTTCCATTAGTTCCGTCAACTCCATCAATTCCATTTTGACCTCTTTCTCCAGAGGGTCCAATTGCGCCGTCTTCTCCTTCGCAGCTACAAAGGAATGTTACTAATGCACATGTTGCTATTGTTTTTAAGTAATTTTTCATTTTTTGTTTGTTTATAATTAATAATTTGTATTGGTATGTTTTCTGATCATGCATTGATAGTATCGGTTTATTTTGCAATTGCTTTTGCATGATCATAATTACAGGGCAAAGATGAGGGAGAATGCGGGTCGAGAAAACACAATTTACCGTAAAAACACACCTCCTGTTTACAGGTAAATGCTTGTATAAATAAGTTTTTCGATATATGGTTAATTTATAGTTGTTCAGGAGATTGCGACTGGAGAAAAAAGGGGTAGGGTGATTTTTTGGTAAGTGATAATAAAATAAGTAACTACTTTTTTTTTAAACATTATGAATGTGTCTTAATACTTTGAAGAGTAAAAGCTAAACCCCTAGCTAGTGATAGCTATCAACAGAGGGGGGTGATGTGTTAGTGAATTTTTGTTAAAGTGCTTGCTGGGTGTTATTGATAACTTCTATAGCAATTGTATTTACCTCTCGAGTAATAGTAAGAACATTTCTTGTATCGTTAGCAGTTTCTGGTCTGTCAAAAGAAAATAAAAAAGTAAGGTTATGAGCGTTATCTTCTTTGTGGTTGTAAAGGAATACGATTAATACATGAGTCAACATTGTTTTAAGTAATTTTTGATTCTATCTGTTTTAATGGTTAAAATGGTTTTGATTGTCGTTGGGTCCTATTTGTTGTTATTGTATTAGCTATTTTTGATTAGGTTGTTATGTGAAAATTAAAACAGGTCGCCTAATACTTATTAGACGACCTGTTTTTGTAATTATAATTTTTTTATCTCTATCTATTGTATTAGATAAGTGGTTTAATGTGCTTCGAGCCAATCATTACCTAATCCAAGATCTACATCAAGGGGTACATCTAGAGTGTATGCATTTTCCATTTCATTTTTGATTAGGTTTTTAATGCTTTCTAATTCTGGTTTGAATACATCAAAAACCAATTCATCATGTACCTGTAGTAGCATTTTGGTTTTATAGTTGCCTTCTTTTAATTTTTTATGAATGTTAATCATTGCAATTTTTATAATATCTGCCGCACTACCTTGAATAGGAGCATTAACGGCATTTCGCTCTGCTGCACCACGTACAATTGCGTTGGCTGAGTTGATATCTTTAAGATATCTACGTCTTCCTAGGACTGTTTGTACATATCCATTATCTCGGGCAAAATCAATTTGCTCACTCATATAGTTGCGTAGCTTTGGATAAGTTTTGTAATAAGTTTCTATTAATTCTTTGGCTTCACTACGAGATAGGTTTGTTTGGTTGCTTAGACCAAATGCTGAAACTCCATAAATAATTCCAAAATTGACTGTCTTGGCATTGCTACGCTGTTCTCTGGTTACATCTTCTATTGCAACATCAAATACTTTTGCAGCTGTAGAGGCATGAATATCTTCTCCGTTTTTGAAAGCTTCGATCATGGTCTCTTCTTTGCTCAATGCAGCAATAATACGTAATTCTATTTGAGAGTAATCTGCCGCCAATAAAGTATATTCTTCGTTTTTGGGAACAAATGCTTTTCTTACTTGTCTTCCTCTTTCTGTACGAATAGGGATGTTTTGTAGGTTGGGGTTGTTGGAACTTAATCTTCCTGTAGCAGCTACAGTTTGCATATAATCGGTATGTACTCGCCCTGTATTTTCATCAATCTGCAAAGGTAACGCGTCTATGTAAGTGCTTTTTAGTTTAGATAAACCACGAAAATCCAAAATGTTTTGGATAATTACATGGTCTTTAGCTAGGTAGGATAGCACATCTTCTGCGGTAGAATATTGTCCTGTTTTAGTCTTTTTGGGTTTGTCTACCAATTTCATTTTTTCAAATAAAATAACGCCAAGTTGTTTAGGTGAAGCGATATTAAATTCTTCTCCTGCCTCTGTGTATATTTTATTTTCTAAGGTTTTGATATCGTTGTCTAATTCTTCTGACAAGGATTGCAAAAATGCTTTGTCTAGATTGATGCCCTCGATTTCCATATCGGCTAAAACCCTTAGTAACGGGATTTCGATATCTTGAAATAGAGATAATGTCTTAGCCTCATTGAGTTCAGGGGCAAAATGTTCTTTTAGTTGAAAAGTAATATCAGCATCTTCAACAGCATATTCAGTTTGCTTCTCAATAGGCACCTGTCTAAATGATAATTGATTTTTTCCTTTTTTACCAATTAGTTCTGTAATTGATACAGGGGTGTAATTAAGGTAGGTTTCTGCAAGCACATTCATATTGTGTCTCATATCTGGATTGATTAGATAGTGAGCCAACATGGTGTCAAATAAAGTTCCTTTTACATCTATATTATATTTAGCAAGAACTTTGATGTCGTATTTTAGGTTTTGACCAATTTTTGTAATGTTTTCGTCCTCAAAAAAGGGACGGAGTTGTTCGATTAACTCTTGTGTACTATTGTGATCTTCTGGAAATGATATATAAAAACCTTTTCCAGACTCCCAAGAAAAAGAAATCCCTACCAACTCTGCGATAAGCGGATTAAGTCCAGTAGTTTCTGTATCAAAACAAACCTCTTTCTGTTTTAGCAAGTTTTGCAAAAATAATTTCATTGCCATTCCTGGAGATACACTCTGATAAAAATGCTCTGTAGTGGTAATTGTTTTTCTTGAAGAAAATGCAGGTGAGTCAGACACTTCGTTGGATTCTCCAAATAAAGAGAATTGTCCTGCGCCAGCTTGGGTTGTTTTCTTTTTAGATGATGGTTGGTCTGTAGATGTGGTGCTATCTTTATTAAAAATTTTAATAAACTGATCCGCAAGTCTTCTGAATTCTAGTTCTTCAAAAATCTCATGAACTTTTTGACTGTCGGGTTTGGTAAACTCATAATCATCTGCATTAAAGGTGACATCACAATCAATAATTATGGTTGCAAGTTTTTTAGAAAGAAGACCTAAGTCTGCATTTGCCTCTACCTTTTCTTTCATTTTTCCCTTTAATTGATCTGTATTGGCAAGTAGCCCCTCCATAGAACCATAGGCGGCTATGAATTTTTTAGCAGTTTTATCGCCTACTCCAGGTAGGCCAGGGATATTGTCAACAGCGTCTCCCATCATTCCTAAATAATCAATTACTTGTTCTGGTCGTTCTATCTCAAATCTTTTTTGAACCTCTGGTATCCCCCATATTTCAATTCCATTTCCCATTCTTGCAGGGCGGTACATGAAAATATTTTCAGAAACTAATTGTGCGTAGTCCTTATCTGGAGTAACCATATAGGTTTTATAGCCTTCTTTTTCTGCTTGCTTAGCAATTGTGCCAATCAAGTCATCGGCTTCTACACCTGCACGTTCTATAATAGGAATGTGCATAGCTTTTAATATTTCCTGAATAATTGGTACAGCTATTTTAATTGCTTCTGGTGTTTCATCACGATTAGCTTTGTATTCAGGGAAGATTTCTAATCGATCTCGACTCCCTTCTTTGTCAAAAGCAACAGCTAGATGATCTGGCTTTTCTCTTTTGATAACATCAAAAAGTGAATTTACAAACCCTAATATAGCAGATGTGTCCTGACCTTTAGAATTGATTCTTGGATTTTTGATCAGTGCATAGTACCCTCGAAAGATTAGAGCGAAAGCATCTAGAAGGAAAAGACGTTTTTGTGACATGATAAGTTTAATTTTTAGAAATGCAATATAATAAGAAGACTATTTAAATTTGTATCAAAAACGAAAAAAAGAAATGCCGTCAAAAACTGACGGCATTTCGCCCCAAAATAAAATTGATAACAATGTATCAACTGCTATAAATACGATAGTAATTTTTTATATATAAATTTGATTTCTTCTATGATTGGTAATAAGCCCTAAAAGTAATACGGAACGAAGTTACAAATAAATATTTTACTTCTGAAAGAAAATATTAAGATTTATCTTAGATATCCTTATGATTTTAACGGTTTTAGTCAATAAAATTTATTTATCGTTAATTTTTACTTAAAAAACGGTGGAGAATTAAAAAGGAGAAATAGCTTTGTTGCAAATTGAATTTAGAAGACACTATGCGTTGGTTACTCCCTATTATATTATATGTGTGTATTGAAGTTTATGCTTATCAAGCGATAAAAACGATAACCAGAAGTGTGTGGGTGCAAATAGGGTATCTATTAGTGTCATTGCTTATTTTGGGATATGCGATTTATATATTTGCTAATTATGACCGCAGTGTTGGGCCTACCAAATATACATTAAGAGCTAGTGGCTTGTTGTTGCTTACCATAGTTCCAAAGTTTGCTATGGTGTTATTTTTATTTGGAGAGGATGTTGTTAGGATTTGTATTACAGGGTATAATTATTTATCAACTACTTTTTTTGAAGGTAAGGTGAGTAAATATATGCCAGACCGTAGAAAATTTATTAGTCAATTGGCATTAGGGGTAGCTGCAATACCATTTGCGGGGCTATTACATGGTATTTTTAGAGGTAAATATAATTTTAAAGTATTGCATCATGTATTGTATTACGATGATCTTCCTTCTGGCTTTGATGGATTTAGGTTGGCACAGATATCAGATATTCATTCAGGTAGTTTTGATGATGCTTCAAAGATTGAGTATGCGGTTGATTTAATTAATGAGCAAGAAATGGATTTGTTACTATTTACAGGTGATATTGTGAATACTGTTGCAGAAGAAATGGATGATTGGATTGATACTTTTAAGCGTGTTAAAACTCCAAAATATGGTAAGTATTCTGTTTTAGGTAATCATGATTATGGAGAGTATGTGACGTGGAATAGTAAGGAGGAAAAAGATGCGAATTTTGAAGCAATAAAAGATATTCATACTAAAATCGATTTTAATCTGTTACTTAATGATAGTATTTTTGTAGAAAAAGGAGAGGAACGTATTGCTGTAATTGGAGTAGAGAATTGGGGGCATAATTTTAAGAAAGCTGGTGATTTAAGAAAAGCATCAGAGAAAATTGCAAAAGATGATTTTAAAATTTTGTTAAGCCATGATCCTTCACATTGGGAATACGAGGTAAAGAAACATAGTGATCATTATCACCTTACATTGAGTGGGCATACTCATGGATTTCAGTTTGGAATTGAAATCCCAGGGGTTATAAGATGGAGCCCAGTGCAATATGTGTATAAGCAATGGGCGGGTATGTATAATGAGATGGGACGTTATCTGAATGTAAATCGAGGTTTTGGTTTTCATGCTTTTCCTGGGAGAGTAGGGATATGGCCAGAAATTACTATTATTGAATTGCGAAAAAGCACTAAACCTGTTTAATTCAGAGAAAGTGTTATATTTACAACTGTTTAGTGCTTACTAATAAGCCTCAAACATAAAAGTTTTTAAACATGTCTAAGTTTGGAGATCTGATTGGTATTGAAGTACCTGTTTTATTAGACTTTTTTACAGAATGGAATGAGCCCTCTTTGGCCATGCATCCTGTGTTAAAAGATGTAGCCGCCGCGCTTGGTGACAAGGGGAAGGTTATAAAAATAGATGTAGATAAAAATGAAGAGTTGGCTACGGCATTACGTATCAAGGGGCTTCCTACCTTAATGATCTATAAAAAAGGAGAAATGGTATGGAGGCAAAGTGGAGAGCAGGATGCTAATACGTTGATAGGTCTTATGAAAGAGTATGTTTGAGTTTGATAGATTCAAAAGTGTATCCCAATTCAGTAAAATAATCTAAGACTTTAGGTAACGCTTCTTTAAGATTTTTTGAAGCTTTTATGCTGTCATGAAAAACGATGATACTTCCTTCTTTTGCGTTCTTAATAACGTTTTGAGCGCAAATTTCAGGAGATATATTTTGTTTCCAATCTTTTGACAAAACATCCCATAATATAATCGAATATCCTAGTTTTTTTAATTCTCTGAGTTTAGCTTGGCTTATCTGCCCGTGAGGAGGTCTGAATAATAATTGCGTATAATTTTCAGGGGTATATTTTGAAATCGTTTTTTGGCAATCAACAGTATTGTGAATGTAGTTTTCAAGATTGTTCCTCCATGCTTTGAGGTGATTCATAGTATGGTTACCTATTGTATGACCTTCTGATACGATTTGTTGAAAGATACTAGGATGTTTTCTAATATTGTCACCAATACAAAAAAAAGTAGCCTTAGCGTTATAACGTTTTAATTGATTAAGAACAAACTCTGTAACATCAGGGATAGGGCCGTCATCAAAAGTAAGATATAATTTCTTTTTGTGATCACAAGGAATGTCCCATACGTAATCAGGAAACAGTTTTTTGAGGATTTTAGGAGTTTTTGTTGGGATCACCTGTATTTGATTGTATAAAAAAAGGAGGCTTGTTTTTAAGAGCCTCCTTTTAGTTGTTAATTTGGTATACTGTCTAAGGAGTCCAGAGGCTTTTCTTGGTCCTGAGATTCTTTAACTAACTCTTCTTCTTGTTTACGTAAAGTTTCTTCGTCACTATATTCTTCATCAGAAGAGTATAGCCTTTTAAATAGCTTGAGGTATTTGTTGAACTCTTTTGCCTTTTCTTCGATCATTTCTCTGTCTTTGCTGATGAGTAAAAGATCAATTACACCACGATAACGCTCTACATTGGTTACAATATCTTCAGCATAACGGTATTGATCTTTGAGCTCAAGACTACCAAAATAATTAAGTTGTTCTTGATATTTTTTGGCAAGTTTAGACCAAAGGTCACGAGCTTTTTGTTTTTCTCCTACTTCATAGTACCCAGTGATATAAGGTTCTATCAAAGTGTAATACTCGTAATATTCTATCGGCATTTTATCCATTGCCAGATCTAGAATTTCTTTGGCTTTGTCTTTTTTACCTTCTTGGATTAAGGTTTCTACAAGCCTAGCTAGATTACTACGGTATGTAATCGCATTTTTTCTAGTTTCTGGATCATGGTATATATTTGGGTCGTTACTATTACCCCAATCCCAACTAGTTACATTCTTATACATAAGGTCGGTATCTATTCGGCCCATTTCAAAAGGATTTCGAGGGTTTACTTTAGTACGAATAGGAACTAGTTTAAAGGTAACACCGTCTAGTTGTAAGTAGTCTTTCATCCATAAAAAATCATCGTCGCCATAGCTACCTCCTGTAAAATAAATAGGTCGTTCCCAGTTATTGTTGGCAATAATATCTAACATTAAAAGGCGGTTTTTGAATAATAGATCCCCTTTTAAGTGAATGTCGATATATGGAACAATAAGATGTGCATCTTTTTGAGCAACAATACCATTTTTTAATACAGCTTTTTTATCAACAGGGATTCGTATGTGTTTAGCAGGAAATGTATTTACCTTTTTACCACTTTGTAAATCTCCTTTAGTAACGGGGTTGTCACTCTGAATAAAACTCATCCAGGATTTTATGTCTAGGGTATCGGATATTTTAGGGTATTTCTTATAATAGATTGCATCATTGTTTCCGTATCTGTAGAATTCGTGGGTTAACTGAGAAGGGATGGGCTTTCCTTTGTATGCAGCTCTTTTCATTTGGTCGATGTACCAATCTGTAGCAAAAAGACTTGTGTTTACGGTTCTAACATCAGTCCGATAGCCTTCGATCTCTTGTGCATACCATAAGGCAAATGTGTCATTATCTCCTATGGTAAATAGTATGGCGTCTTCTTGACAGGACTGTAGATACATCTTTGCCATTGCCTGTGCAGTATATCGATTAGATCGATCGTGATCATCCCAGTTTTGAGAGGCCAATAGAACAGGTACAGCTAGCAAGCATACTGTGGTAATTACTGGAGCAAGTATTTTAGGGTTTAGGTGTTTTTTGAGTAAATCAAATAAAGCATATACTCCAATCCCAATCCAGATGGCAAATACATAAAAAGATCCTACGAGCGCATAGTCTCGTTCTCTTGGTTCAAAAGGCCTTTCGTTAAGATATACTTTTAGAGCCAATCCAGTAAATAAGAAAAAGATAAGTAGAACCCAGAATTTTTTCTTGTCATGTTGTAATAAAAACATAAAACCGATTAACCCAAGAAGTAATGGCAAGAAGTAATAAGTATTCCTTGCTTTGTTTTTAAGCACATCAGTAGGTAGGTTATCTTGAGAACCTAGTCTCATTTCATCAATAAAAGTAATACCGCTTAACCAGTTTCCTTCAAGATCAGTAAGCTTACCTTGGTTGTCATCTTGTCTTCCTACAAAATTCCACATAAAATAACGCCAATACATATAGCCCATTTGGTAATCAAATAGATAGACGACATTGTCCCAAAAGGAAGGTTTCTCTACATCAATATAATTGCCAAAAGATTGTAGAAATTTATTGTAATCGTCATTATCTAGTTTTCCTGAAGCATATTCTCTTTTAAATTGTGTAACAGCTTTAAGAAGCTCTTCTTCACTTTGGTATTCAGGTTTTATGGTGAATTTAATAGGTCCTGTAAACTCCATGTAGTTAGCAATGTGCTCTGTACTCCACATTCTTGGTAAAATAGCTTTATGAGTATCATCAAGATTTTGCCTTGCGTTTTCCCAATCGTTTACAATAATGTATTTTCCTAATTTAAGGTCTTTTTCATATTTAGGCTTTGCGTCTCTATACGGATTATCTTTATCTAAATGAGCGTATATCTCTGTAAATTGTGGGCCATAAAAAAGATGAGTTTCAGGATATTGCTCAAGGTTGTAATATGCTAGAAGCTCTCGAGCATTGTTTGGGTTGTTTTCGTTTATTACAGTTCCTGCATTTGCACGAATAGGTAGCATAATCCAGCTAGAAAACCCAATAAGTATAAACATAATGCAAAGTAGCAAAGTGTTTACTTGCGTGTAGTTTTTTTCTCTAGTGTATTTTATACTGAAGTAGAAAACAGCAATTATTATAAGCCCTGCAATGATAGTTCCTGAGTTAAACGGCAAGCCGATAGTGTTTATAAAAAAGACTTCGGCAATACCAAAGAATTTTAATGTAGAGGGCAATAAAAGCTTGAATATAAATAGTAGTATGAGAACTACTGTAATATTAGCAATTATAAAATTTTTGACAGTAATCTCTTTATAGTTCTTGAAGTAATATAGTAATCCGATTGCAGGAATTGATAGTAGTCCCATAAAGTGAACACCAAAAGAGAGCCCAACAATAAAGGAGATCAATATCAACCATTTATTTCCCCTTGGAGTATGCATATCTCTTTCCCATAATAACCCTAGATAGAAAAGTACAGATAGAATACAGGTAGCCATGGCGTACACCTCTGCTTCAACAGCATTAAACCAAAAACTATCTGTAAATGTAAAAGCTAATGATCCAACAAGTCCACTACCTAAAATTGCAATCGCTTTTCCGCTGGTCAGTTCTTCTTCTTTTGTAGTTATCTTTTTTACAAGAATGGTTATTGACCAAAACATGAATAAAATAGTAAAAGCACTTGCAAAAGCAGATGTCATATTTACCATTAATGCAATTTGGGTTGGATCTGTTGCAAAAGAAGAAGCAAAAGCTCCTATCATTTGAAATAAAGGCGCTCCAGGAGGGTGGCCAACTTGTAATTTTGATGAAGTAGCAATATATTCTCCTGCATCCCAAAAACTAGCAGTAGGCTCTACAGTCATTCCGTAAACACATAATGCAATCGCAAAAACGATCCATCCTGTTATTTTATTCCACTTGGTAAAGTTGAATGTACTCATAAGAATTGTTAGGTTATATAACGTGTGGCGAATTTAGTAATAAAAATACTTTAACCTTAGTTTTTTTAGGAAACGCTTAACAGAAGTTTATATTTTAAAGGCGGTTATATTGTTTTTGAAATCGTGGAAATGAAAAAAATAAAATAAATTAAAAAAACATTTGGAGAATCAAAAGAAAGTTTTAAATTTGCACCCGCAATCATGTATTGGTCTATGGTGTAACTGGCAACACGTCTGTTTTTGGTACAGAAGAGTCTAGGTTCGAGCCCTAGTAGACCAACGGAAAAAGCCCTAAGTATTCAATCACTTAGGGCTTTCGTTTTTTTCGGGGACAACATGGGGACAACATTCATTCAATTTTTCAAACGATTTTCAATATCAATAATCTAAAGGTTATTGATGACTTAGGCTGTTAATAAGTTTTCTTATTGATTGCTGTATTGGGATTGGCAACCGACAAAAATCAGCCCGAATCTTGATCCATTCTTTTTCATCGACAGGTGGTTGGTTTGACACCAAAGAATTACAAGATTCGCTATCACTGCCTTCAAAGAAATATTCCACCGAACAATTCAGTGTGTTTGCCAATTCGTAGAATCGACTACCTGATATGCGATTTTTTCCTTGTTCATATTTTTGTATTTGCTGAAATGTGACCCTCACACTTGCGGCTAATTCTTCTTGAGTTATTCCATGTTGATTTCGTTTTGCTCTGAGCTGCTTTCCAATATGAATATCGATTGGGTGTATTGTAGGCACTGATATTCTCCTCTTCGTTTTAATTAAAGGGGGAGACACATCCATAAAAATGCCGGATGTCAACAAAACCTGCCACTCACGTTACAGGTGCGATGCTTTTAGCGTGAGCTTGGACAGCACACCGCCATCCGGCTACTTTAGAGACCGGAATTTGTGTGTTGCTGACCGTTCGCGTAACTCTAAGAGCCGCGTGAGTGTATAAACAGGGGTTGTTGATCCCTACAACCCACTATATGCGAGCTGCATCGGTACTATTGAATAAAAATCGGGACAACTCAAGCGAAATATTAAGGTCTTGTAAGAATAATGAATTGATTTTCGGCGGCGGCCGTCCAAAATTGCAAGGAATTTGGGTCATTTTATGGATGTATCTCCCTCGCCTAACACTGAAGGTCAAAACTACCACTTGGTTCCCTACTCACATCTGTAAAAAGTATCTTAGCAAAAAAGTTGTTTTTAGCGTCATACAGCGGGGGTAAATAATATAACTCGAATAATCCTTCTTACATCCCCTTACTGCACTCAGCAGCAAGCTCAGTTCGATATGGAGGCACTCTAACCTATCCACATGCTCCGCCCTAACTTTTGCTAAGCCATTGAGGTGTCTCTACAGGTTCGATGTTGTTAATTGATACTCGATTTTGCAACAAGCTCCAGTTATATATTACTTATGAGCGTATAGCGAATGCATTATGGTATTGCGAAGCAATGGGAGAGCGAAGCGAGGGTCGGTGTTATGTGTGCGTAGTCACACTAGTTAATATCTTATGGCGGTAGCCATTCATTTACAGACTAAAGGTTGTTTAGGATTGGAACTATCATTTTGGAGTGATGTAGATTCAGAGATTTATGGAAGGTCTAGGTTCTTACTTATCCACAGGAACATTCTTGTTCTTTATTCTAAAGTTTGTTCTTGTTCTTGTTCGGAAAGAAAATAACATGCAATATCAATAGGATATTTGGTTATAAACTAGTTCTCGTCACGTTGAGGCTAGTTCTT
Source organism: Aquimarina sp. I32.4 (assembly GCF_002924285.1). Lineage (NCBI taxonomy): Bacteria > Pseudomonadati > Bacteroidota > Flavobacteriia > Flavobacteriales > Flavobacteriaceae > Aquimarina > Aquimarina sp. I32.4. Next base: position 11,966 of record NZ_PGUB01000106.1, read on the forward strand.
GTCACATTACAGCTAGTTCTTGTCACAGTTAAAACCAGTTCCTGTCACAATTAAACTAGTTTTTGTCACAACTAGTTTTCACATTATTCACAGATACAGAATTTAAAAACTAGTTTTTGTCACGCGCACAACGTACTTTTCTTACATTATAATATTCTCTTTAAAAACAGTGACTTATGTGATGCTAGTTAACTAAAAACTATTGTTAAAAACTAGTTCTTGTCACAAGACCAAAAACAGTAACTATTATTAATAAATTTCTGAGCTTTATTATATGCTTTTACAGAATCTTAAAACTAGTTTTTGTCACAATCTATAAAAAGACTTGCTAGTTGATAAAACAATGTGCTAGTTTTTAACCTATGGGAAATGATATTCGCACTATCGAAGTAAAGCCAAGTAAGGACACCATGATTAAAGCTGGTGAACTAGTTGATGTAGTAGAAGTGACTCCCCTCACCCTAACTGACCGGAAAATTTATAATCTATTAATAGATAATGCGGATAAAGATATAGCAAAACCTGTGGAACATTCAATCGATAAAGAAAAATTACAACTATCTAGGCGCGGCAATGAGCGAATAGATGATACAATTGAGCGCCTTATGGGAGGAATAGCAAAAATTAAAACAATTCGTAATGGTGAGTCAGCAACTCTACGTGTTCAACTACTCGGAAGAAATATTGAGCATACCCGTAAAGATGGCAAATTTTATTATACTTTCGATCCTATATTACGAGAAGTATTCTCTGATAGCACTGTATTTGCTCGCTTGAAAACAGATGTAATGCTTTCATTCAATGGAAAATATGCACTGGCATTATATGAGATGACTGCAAAGCGTATTAACATGCGAAAAACAGAAGAAATTTTTTCTATTACAGAGTTTAGAAATCTTCTTAATGTTCCAAAAGGCAAGCTTAAAACTTGGAATAATTTTAAAAGCTTTGCTATCGACCCTGCTGTAGCAGAAGTAAACCAACTAGCAACTGATTTTAGGGTAGAAATTAACGGAATCAAACAAGGCCGTAGCTTTGTCGAAATAGAAATGAAATGGTGGAGAACTGCACCTGATGGAGAGGAATCTGCAATTAATGAACTTACATATTCTAAGACAGGGCGTAAGGCAAGGCGCGAAGGAACAACTGAAGAAATAATACTCCCCTCTACTGAACTAAAACATTTACTTACTGATCAAGCACAAGAAAATGCACGCAAAATTCTAATGAAAGGTCATAACCGTATGGGCTTGCAAAATGCTATTCAGCAATGGGAGGAAGCATTTAGTAACAAAGAAAGACCTGATAATCCAAATGGAGCTTTTATAGCCTTTTGCAAGAAAATAGCATAACATCAAATAACATATAGCTTTTGTTAATAAACATTATATCATCTATTTGATACTCACAATAGCTAATAATGGAATATGTATGTACAAGAACCATGCTCATTTTGGTGCATTCACCCCATATTTTTTAAATAAAAGCTCTAAAGCTTCCTCGGTTAAGTCTAGTACATTTTTCCCAGATATTCCCTTCTCATTAACGGCTAGTGTTTCCAACTTTCTTTGATAGTCAGACCTAAAACGAATTGTTTTTGGTGATCTTTCGGGTTTAGGCTTCTTAGCATTTTCATTAGCCCCCTTCCCTTTAGTTGGAAGTATTTTTTCTTTTTTGTTAATGTTTTTGTTTGTGAAACTCGATATGTCATTTTTGGATGGCATGGTGTACCTCATCTATGTATTGATAAATTTCATCGAATTGCGCCTCTACATCCCTATAGTGATAGTTATTAATCGTTAGGGTAATTAGTTCTTATAAATCTTTCAGGCGGCTCTTGATATTATATTGTTAAACAGGGGGGTATTAAAATCTAACTCATTTGGTATTCTTCGTTTTATTGTTACATCAATTGGAAGATACTATAAGTTTTTGATGGTTTTGTTAAAGTAAAATAAAAACACTTTTTTTTTGTGTTATTAATAAGAGCATAAATTAGTTTATCTTTTGTTTTAAAAATCCTTATTTTTAGGTTGTGAGAAGAAGAA
>NZ_PGUB01000107.1:0-13759 GCF_002924285.1 Aquimarina sp. I32.4
ATTGCGTTCACTTCGAATCAAACTTGGATGAATTTTAAAAATATAGCACTAGATCATATGTATTTTAGAACTTAGCCAAAATTTATTGATTATTCCAATATTGGCATTATTATCAAGATTGGTTTTTATCAATTACAAAAAATACAATCTAACAGAACATTTAGTTTTTTATCTATATGCCTATTCTCACATAGTAAGTGTAATGGCTCTTTTTCTATTACCAATAACTTTTGCTTCAGATAATATTTTTGTTATCATATTCGCTCAATTTGCGATATACATCTTCTATGCTGCATATGTTTTAAAAAGATTATTTACGATCAGTCTACAAAAAATAATAATCAAAACATTGCTTTTTATTTTTTTATGGTGGGATTTCTTATTTCATCATAGCGATATTGACCTTCTTATTAACGATCATTACTGGTGTAGACATAAATTCTTTTATAAGCACTCATTAAACCCTCTAAGTCACTCTGTAGTAGTAGCCTTGGAAAACTGCACTTCATATAACCCTTTGTAATATCCGTTTTCTACCTTAAGTAATTCGTTATGATTACCTTTTTCTACAATTTCCCCTTGATCCATCACAATAATTTGATCAGCATTCTTAATAGTAGCCAATCGATGTGCAATAATAATTGACGTTCTTCCTTTAGTAATTTTATCTGTAGCATCCTGAATCAACTGTTCACTATACGAATCTACAGATGATGTCGCCTCATCTAGAATCAAAATACCTGGGTTTGCAACATATACCCGTAAAAAAGAAAGTAATTGCCGTTGCCCTGATGATAACATTGCTCCTCTTTCTTTTACATTATATTGATACCCCCCTGGCAAAGTCATTATAAAATCATGGATTCCGATTTCTTTTGCCGCTTGATATACTTGTTCTTCAGAAACACCAGAATTATTCAATGTAATATTATTAAAAATAGTATCTGCAAACAAGAATACATCCTGAAGTACTACAGCAATATGATTTCTTAGTGATGACAACTCAATAGTTTTAATATCGATATCATCAATAGAAATAACTCCACTATCTATCTCATAAAACCTATTGAGTAAATTAATAATAGTAGATTTCCCTGCTCCTGTCGCCCCAACGATAGCGATAGTTTCTCCAGTTTTAACATGAAGAGAAACTCCTCTTAACACTTCTTCACCTTCTATATAACTAAATCGTACATTATCAAAATCAATTTTTCCACTTACATCTTCTATCTTTTTATCTCCTTTATTTACTATTTTGGAATCGATATCAAGAATAGCAAACACACGATTGGCGGCTACCATCCCCATTTGTAAAGTGTTGAACTTATCTGCAATTTGACGTAGTGGTCTAAATAAAATTTGAGACAACTGTATAAACTCTATGACAAGCCCTAGTGTTATCCCATCCAATTGTGCCGCTTTAAGTCCTCCAAACCAAACTATCAGCCCAATTGTAATTGAGCTAGACATCTCTGCGATAGGAAAGAAAATAGAGTTATACCAAACTGTTTTTACCCAAGCTTTTTTATGCTTCTCATTAATCTCTTTAAAATTAGCATACTCAATTTCTTCTCTAGTAAATAGTTGAACGATCTTCATCCCTGTAATTCGTTCCTGCACAAATGAATTCAAGTTAGACACCTGTGTTCTTACCTCTTCAAAAGCTACTTTCATTTTCTTTTGAAAAACTCTCGTAGCATATACCACTAGAGGCAATACAACAAAAACCAACAATGCAAGCTGCCAACTCTGATATATCATATAACATAAAACTGCTAGCATTTTAAGCAAATCACTAATAATAATAAACAATCCTTGGCTAAAAATACTGGCGATAGTTTCTATATCACTCACAGCTCTGGTAACTAAACGTCCCACAGAGGATTGATCATAATATTGCTTTTTAAAACCTAGCATATGTGTAAACAACTTGACTCTGATATCACGAATAACTTGTTGTCCTAACCAATTGGCAAAGTAGATAAATAAGAACTGTGTTATCACATCTAGCAATAATACACACAGCATCAAACTCACAAAATTAACCAACAGCTCTCCATCTTTAGGGATAATAGTTCTATCTATGGTTTGCTTAAGAAGATGCGGGTTTACAATAGATAAAAAAGCTAATAAAATAGCTGAAAAACCTACAAAATAAAAAGTCAACCTATAAGGGTTGGTATATGTAATTAATCTTTTGAAAAGTTTAAAATCAAAGGCTTTTCCGTTTTTTTCTGCCATTTATTATATATATATATATTGGGGATACATCACAGCTGTCAAGTACAAACCATGCGCAGGAACAGAATACCCAGCTTGACTTCGGTTTTCACTCTTAATAATAGCTACTAAATCCTCTATATTTAATTTATGTTCTCCAATTTCAACAAGTGTTCCAACGATCGCTCTAACCATGTTTCTTAAAAAACGATTGGCCGAAATTTTAAATACTAATTGATCCTCTTTATATTCCCAAACAGCATTTGTAATATTGCAATTATACGTTTTTACATCCGTTTTAGACTTACTAAAGCATTTAAAGTTAGTATAATTTAACAGTAATTTAGCAGCCTTATTCATAGCTTCTACATCTAATGTTTTTTTCACATAGTACGATTTATCAATCCTAAAAGGGTCTTTTACTGTTGTAATATAGTACTCATAAGATCTGCTAATCGCATAAAAACGTGCATGAGCATTCTCATGAACTCTACTCACATTTTGTATCGCTATCTGAGGCGGTAAAATAGAATTAAGTTTATACCTTAATTGTTCTGATTCTAACTCAAATTCATAATCAAAATGAGCCATAATTTGTTTTGCATGCACCCCAGTATCCGTTCTTCCTGCTCCTACAATTGTAACTTTATTTCTTAAAATAGTAGATAATGAATCTTCTAGTACCTCTTGTACCGAAATTGCATTTGGCTGTCGTTGCCATCCATGATAAGGAGTCCCATTGTATGAAAGTTCTAAAAAATATCTCACTTACTAAATCTCTTAATGCTTATTTATTATAAAGTAACTACCAAACAACCTCTTTACTTACGCCCTTCATACCTCTTTCTGAAATACACATAGCTATTTTTGGTATTTTCATACACCTTTATCTGAAATCAATACCCTATTTTTGTAAAAAAAGTAAACGCAAATATACTTTATAAAATAGAGATAGAAGTTATGGTTTGTTTTCTGTTTTCTATCACTCTATAACTCAACTTTATTATTCTAGTTTGAAAAAAATACTTTTACTTAGCGACACTCACAGTTATATAGATGATCGAATTCTACATTATGCCAAAGAAGCTGATGAAATTTGGCATGCAGGAGATATTGGAGATTTACAGGTGACTGATGCTCTTGAAAAACTGAATCCAATCAGAGTAGTCTACGGCAATATTGATGATGATAAAGCCAGAGCTACATTTCCTCTACATCAACGATTTGTTTGCGAGGGAGTCTCTGTATGGATTACCCATATCGGAGGATATCCTCCTAAATACAATGTAAACACTAGAGATGAGATCAAATCAAACCCTCCACAATTATTTATCTGTGGTCACTCTCATATTCTCAAAGTAATTCCTGATAAAAAAAACGGAGTATTACACATGAACCCTGGAGCAGCAGGTAAACACGGCTTTCACAAAGTAAGAACGATGCTTAGGTTTACTCTCGATACTGGGAAAATTGAAAACCTTGAAGTGATCGAGCTGGGAAAAAAGTAAGTGGGTTTAATTGATATAATACCTATAATAAGCACACTCTTGTATAACCTCACTCATAAATTGAGTTTTTGAATATTCTTGCAATAGTGTTTTAAAATACCCTAAATGCTCTTCACACAACTCAAATTTATAGTTCCCATAATTTCCAGTAATATCATAACATGGGTTAACCTTAGCCAACATAAATAATGTTTTGGCTTTGATTTCTTTATTCGTACTTGTCTGTAATGCTTTTTTATAATAAAAATCAGCATGCTGTACAGCTTGATAATTTGCTAAATCTTTGAGAGTAGGATCATTATAATCTAACTCATACCGGTCATCATTATAAAAATAGTTAAGAGCATAAGGAAACCAACCTCTTTCACTTAGATTATACCATGCATTGCCCAACATATAATAATACTCCCCAGCCTTATCTGGGTAATCATTTGCCAATTTTTCTATTTTAAGTAACATTTTTGCTAGTGCCAGTTTATCATCCTTATGATATTCATCTACAATCTCATTTCCTGAAAACAAGTCTTTATACTGTGCATGTATTTGATCTGATTGTATACTAAAATCTCTATCAAAGTATTCTCGTATAGCTCCAGAAAAAATTGCTCCTCTTATACCTTTACCGTAATATAGACTTGTTTTTTTTATAGATTCATATTGCTCAATTGCTTCAGGTAATCTATTTGATCTAAAAAAGAAAGTTCCTCGCATCTCATTAATATAACTCTGCGGGTCTGCAGGCAATACTGTCAACAGATATTTCTCAAAAGATGTTTTATCAGAGATATCCAAAAACTGCTGAAAAGCATTTATTGCTATTTCAGACAAATGATCTCTTTTTTCTATATCTCCTTGTGTCATCAAAACACCTAAGATTGTATTTTGATTTGTGTAATATGCTTTTGCAACTCTATTTATAAAAAAATCATAACATTGCTTATTCAAATGAGAATTATGCTGACTTTCCTGATATAAAGAATCTAATTCTTTTCTATCAATTGTCGCATCTATTTTTAAAACCTTTGAAACAAATAACAATTGTTGTGCTTGAGAGAAATACTCAGAACTTTTAGGGATTTCTTGCAGAACAGCACTTCCTTCACCAGTTTTACCTTCATATATTTTCACAAAACCTAAAAATATTTGCCATAACTCTTTATTCTTTACAGCATGAGTTCCTGATTGCTTCTCTACTATTCCTTCTAATTTATTTATAAATTTAGCATCATATTCTGTAGTAGCATAAAAACTATATTGATGCTCACTAGTAATAGACAAAACCTCAAAGAGATCATGCTGTAATTGCTCTATTACTCGCATAACAATCACTTCTAAATAAGGAGAATTAGGGTTGGTTTTTATCAAATTTTCAGCTTCAGCAAGATCATTATCTCCTCCATAAAACACATTAAAAAAACGAAACATCTCGCTATCTCTATCATGTGCATTATCTATAAGGTTTCTAGAGTCTGCATTTGTTAATTGCATCAACATCCTAAGACTCAATGAGCAATACTCTCTTCTATCTGGCAATTCGCGATAGACTTTTGCAAAAGAAGTAGCACTTTCTTTTATTTGCTTAAGATTATACAATACTCCCGCTTTTTGCTCTAATGAACGATAAAAAATATAACGAGAAGATGCATCATATGACAAATAAGAATCAAAAGCATTTAGTGCATCTTGATTCCGCCCTAAATAATGACATAACCGTATAATTTGAAAGGCAAATCGGTTTTTTACAAAAGAATCATTTTTCTTTTTATACAACTCCAAAGCTTCTTCCAACAACTCTTCTTTATTAAAAGATACAGGGTTCTCATCCTCACCTTGATACCATGAATTGTAATTTGAAGAGCCTGATTGAATATTTTCTGTTTTTTTTGCAAAAAGCAAATACCGCAAGAAGCTTTCTTTCTTCTTCTGGCTTAACAAGCTCAAATTAGCATCATATGTTTTATCCTTATGCTCAACAACCTTAACTATTTGATCAATTGTAGACTTATTTATTATAGCAATAAGCTCTTTAATACTAAAAGCATTTTCTAAATAAGCTCTCCATTCTATAATATTATCATTCTCTCCTTTCTTATCTCTATCTTGACAAAAATGATCTTCTGGGCAATACAAAAATGAAGATAACGATGGGTCTGTGAGTAAATACTTATCTACAATCTGGTAATATTCATCTGCATAATACCACTCTCCCCCTCCACAAAACACTGGACCCCTCATTGCATTAGAACTAAAAGCACAGGCTAATACAAGTAGCCAAGAAACAAAAAAACTTTTCATTTAGTTTATTATTTTTTGTAGAGTTTTACCTCCCAAATTCTTACTAAGACTAGAATTTATATGATAATAAATCACTGTATAATCAGATCTTGATGACAACTTTCTAATTTGTTTTACCAATAAAATCAATTCTTTTTCTGTAGGTTGCTCTAACCGTACTTTATCTCCTAATGACAAAAAGGTCGATTTGAGAGTGGTCGTCTTTTTTACCTCATAATACTCATCCTTATACTCAAAATCTTCACCCAAATCCTTTTTTGTTACGTCATTAATCAATCCCAAAAAAGAATTATTTCTAAACACAACACCCCATGAAAAAGTAGGTAAGGCTACATCATACTGTAAAGGATACTCGGTCAATTTACCTGTATATTTTGTCACTTCACTAAGAGATAGTAGAGAATTTTCTTCCTTTATATCAAAAACACGCCCTGTATTATAAAACATAATCACTCCTTTATCTACAGGAGGAATTCCTGTTTTGTTTTTATATTTTATCTGATGTAGTCTTAGCGTAGCAGAAATTAAAGGTTTTTCAAGTTCCTTATAGGAATCCAACTCCTTTATTTGATTTAAAAAATTGAAATATCCTTTTTGTGTATTTTGTGTCCAATCACAATCAAACTGTATTTCTTTAATCAAAAAATCGTTTTTCAAATTTGAATCATACAACCTCTTTATCTTTTCCAATACCTGATAGCTCAATTTTGCAACATCATCAGAAGCCTCCAGTTTCTCAAACACCTCATTAGTGATATACACCACAGGAACAATCTCTTTTATTAAGGTTGTATCTATTTTATGAAACTGAATAGTGGCTTTGGGATATGCTTCATTTTCTGATGCTACCCACGAAACATCAAAAAACTTACAATATAATTTTCTAGCTTCTACCTCTTTAAACAACAAAGCTTCTTCATCAGTAAGATCAAGATTTGTTTTCCAGTGATAGAAACTGATATCATTGGCAGGAGAATTGCATGACACCCACATCTGTATTATTAACAATAGTAAGATACCTCCTATATATTTTCTTCTTAGCATATCATATTTGTATCTATAGCAAATTACCTCTTTTTCAAATTTATATCCAAAATCATTTCATAAAAAAACCCAGAGTTGGCATACTCTGGGTTTTAACGCACTAATACTACTAAGATTTTAGGTTTATCGCAATCGATCTACAGATTTTACGAGATCTTCATCCTTTTTAATAGCCTTATTGGCCATCACTAATAAAACGATAGAAATAATAGGTATGAACTTCCCAATACCCTTCATAGGATCAGATCCTCCAGGTAACGTTAGTGACCAATAAACAAATACTCCTAGTAAAATAAAGTTTAATAAGATATTGATACGCCCCAATACAAATTGAAGCTTTCTGTTTCTAAATAAAAAAATCGAAATAAAAGACAAGACCGCTGACCCTATAAATAGTGCCAAAAGAAATGGATTACCTATCGCAAAAAGCTCTAATCCATTTTGATCTAATCCATATGGTAAATACGCCCAAAGACCTCCTGAAATTATGGTAGCCAACAAAAGGTATATAGTTTGAATTCTTTGTAACATTAATTTTCTTCTTACTGAAAAGCAAAAATAAGAGTTTCTTTTTATAATTGTGTATATAATTAAAAATAAAGTCGTATACTTGCATCTCAAAATATGTAACCTTCTCAAATAGAGGTTACTTACCTTCAAAAATAAAATTTTCCTAGAATTCTTCTTTAGAAAATTTAAATCTAAAATTATATAACACATTTAAATGTTAGAAATTTCTGAACTAAAAGCAAAAAAGCTTCCTGAATTGCAAGAAATTGCAAAAAACCTTAACGTACCTAAATTTCGTACCTTAAAAAAACTAGATCTAGTATACCAAATATTAGATTATCAGGCAACGAACCCTAGCAAAGTAAAACAAGTGATTACTGAGGAACCTTCAGAAAAAAAAGATTCTGAAAAGCCTAAACCCAGCGCTAGACAAAGAAGACCTCGCACACGCAAGTCTGAAAACACTGAAAACACTGAAAGCACTGAAAGCACTGAAAGCACAACACCTAGAGAGGTAAAACCAACAAAGGAGCATAAGGTTAAAGAAGAAACAACCCCAGCTACAACTACTTCTCAAAAAGCTACTCCTCAGAAAACTATTGTCAAAGACAATGACAAAAGCGAAAAAAGCAGACCGCAACAAAACAGAGAAGACAAAAAAGAAAATCGAAACAGAGGTAATGACAACAAACCTCAACAAAACAAAACCCGAAGTAATAATAACAACAAAAAAGAAAACGGGAATCGCGATAATAGAAATCGCTATAAAGAACCCGATTTTGAATTTGATGCAATTATAGAAAGTGAAGGAGTACTTGATATTATGCAGGATGGATACGGGTTTTTGAGATCAAGTGACTACAACTACCTATCATCTCCAGATGATATCTATGTATCACAATCTCAAATAAGACTTTTTGGACTCAAAACAGGAGACACTGTATTAGGACAAGTACGCCCCCCTAAAGAAGGAGAAAAATACTTCCCTCTTATCAAAGTGAACAAAATTAACGGTCTTGATCCGCAAGTAGTTCGAGATAGAGTTTCTTTTGAGCACCTTACCCCTCTATTTCCTCAAGAAAAATTTAATCTGGCAGAAAGACAAAGTACGATCTCTACACGAATCATGGATCTTTTTGCTCCGATAGGAAAAGGACAACGTGGTATGATTGTATCACAGCCAAAGACAGGTAAGACCATGCTACTCAAAGATGTTGCCAATGCTATTGCGGCCAATCATCCAGAAGTATACCAAATGATCTTACTTATAGATGAAAGGCCAGAAGAAGTTACAGACATGCAACGTAACGTAAAAGGAGAAGTCGTTGCTTCTACTTTTGATAAAGAAGCCAATGAGCATGTTAAAGTGGCTAATATTGTACTTGAAAAAGCAAAGAGATTAGTAGAATGTGGTCATGATGTTGTAATATTATTAGACTCTATCACCAGACTTGCTCGTGCATATAATACAGTACAACCAGCTAGTGGTAAAATACTAAGTGGTGGTGTTGACGCCAATGCCTTGCATAAACCAAAACGTTTCTTTGGAGCTGCACGTAATATAGAAAATGGAGGCTCATTAACTATTATCGCAACAGCATTAACAGAAACAGGCTCTAAAATGGACGAAGTGATTTTTGAAGAGTTTAAAGGAACTGGTAATATGGAACTACAATTAGATCGTAAAATCTCTAACCGTAGAATATTCCCTGCTATTGACCTTACATCATCAAGTACTCGTCGAGATGATATCTTACTAGATGAAACAACCATCCAAAGGATGTGGGTAATGCGTAAATACCTTGCAGATATGAATCCTGTTGAAGCAATGGAGTTTATTAATGACCGTTTCAAACAAACAAGAAATAATGATGAGTTTCTTATCTCTATGAACGGGTAAGGACACACCATATATAAATACTATAAAAGACGGCTATCGTAATTGATAGCCGTCTTTTATATTTTATCTATTCTTTAAGAATACCCCTTCTCCTTAACTTTATTTTTTAATCAACCATTTGAAAGTTTTACACCTAGAGACTGACCAATCATTAAAACCACATTATCATGAAAAATATACCATATATATTATGCATCCTTGCAATCACATTATCAAGCTGTAAAGGCAATGGCCAATCAAAAAACGACCAAAAAGAAATCACATCAACACAAAATACAACTCCTGTTCGGGTTGAACCCAAAGACGGCCTAGAGAGTGCTTATTTTGCAAGCGGATGTTTCTGGTGCGTAGAAGCAATTTACGAAAGCGTACATGGTGTAAAAGAATCTATATCAGGCTACTCAGGGGGACATACCAAAAACCCTACTTATGAATCTAGCAATACAGGACGAACAGGTCATGCAGAAGTTGTAGAGATAATTTATGACCCAAAAACGGTAACTTTCTCAACATTAGTCGATGTATATTTTGGATCTCAAAACCCAACTCAAATTAACGGGCAAGGCCCAGATCACGGGCCCCAATATCGATCAATTATTTTTTATCAAAATGAAGAACAAAAAAAGATAATCACCAAAAAAAAGGAAGTTCTAAAAAAACAATTTAAAAGAAGAATCGCAGCTGAAGTAGTACCATTTCAAAAATTCTGGAAAGGTGAAGCATATCATCAAGATTATGAAAAAAGGAATCCTAATAACCCATACATAAGAAATGTATCTATTCCGAGATTGAAGAAATTTCAGACAAAACACCCTAATCTTATAAAAAGCAAACACTAAACAAATAACTCATTTTCTTTTATTGTTTTTCTTTAAACCAAGAATACAGATACACAAACCAAGAAAACAGAATTTGCACACTGCTTTATAATAGAGTTTGGCCACTTTTCACAAGACCGACAAAAAGAAAAAATATTAATATCAAATCGGCTATACTGCTTAAAAAAATCGTTGAAAAACACAATTTGAACAAAAAAAAATGTTATTTTTATGTAAATAAAATGAAAACTAGTTGTGTTTTTCATATTAAAACATTACTTTTGATTCTGATTTAATAGTTTTCTTTTCAGTATTTTAATAGTAAATATTGAAGTTTTACTAAAACAAAAAAGCACTAATAACCTGAAAAACAACTATTTAAACCAAAAATTGTTCTTTAAAAAAATGATTATTTATACGTCTTATAACAAGATATATTAAAGCAAAAAAATAAGAGTTAATTAACTTTGGCATTTTTTTGAAGTTCAATTATTGACGGTAAATTATGTTTTTTTAAAAAATTTTAGAAAACAGTAATATAAAAATTTGAAAATTATAACCCAATCTACTTAAAAAACAAGCAATATGAAGTCTATTTTTACATTTATTCTGCTTTTGGTGATTACTTTTTCGTCTGCTCATGCGCAGGATGGGCAATACTTAATGTCTTCTGGTAAACTAGAAGTAAGAAGTGGTCCTGGTCTACAGTTTAATACTATTGCCGAAGTTCCTCAAGGAACTCAGGTATACGTTATGAGTTCTAGCTATGGAGACTGGAGTGCAATACAATTCAAAAAAATGAATGGTTTTGTACTTAGTAAATTACTAACGGAAGATAGCCGAATAGCAGACGCGGAAAGAGCCGCACAAGAAGCAGCTGCAAAAAGAGAAGCAGCAAAACATGCAGCAGCACAAGCTATTGCTAAAGCTGAAGAAGCAAAAAGAGCTGCTGAAGAAGCAGCAAGAAGAGCAATCGCAAATGCCGAACGTTTAAAAAGAGATGCAGAAGCATCTGCAGCAAAAGCTATTGCCGATGCAGAAGCAGCATCTAGATCTAAAGACGCTGCAGCAAGAAGAGCTCTTGCTGACACCGAAGAAACAAGAAAAGCTGTAGAAGAAGCTAACAAAAGAGCCGCAAGAGGATCTAATGTAGCCTCTAACCCTATCGAATCTACAACTCCATCATACGGATCTAGTAGCAGTTCTTCTAACAATACCGCTAAACCAGCTTCTATCGAAGTATCTAGAGAAAATAAATATTCTAGCTGGGAGAAAAAGACATATAAATCTGGTGCTACTCCAAAATCATTTAATTTCAAAGGAAAGTTTGACTACAAGTTAGACAACTACCTAAAAATTAAAGTAGGAAAAAATACTGAAGTAGTTGTTAAGATGTACAAAATGGGTAAAACCAAATCTGATGATGAGTTAGTTCGTATTACATACATCAACTCAAATACGACTCAATTTATAAGAAATGTTCCTGAAGGAGAATATTTCCTTAAAATCGCTTATGGTAGAGACTGGAAAGAAACTACTAAAAACGGTAAGAAATACGGAACTTTTACTCAAAACGCATTATATGAAGAGAGTAAACAAATCCTAGATTTTAACACTGTTAAAACATCTAAAGGTATTAATGTTCCTTCTTATAACTTAGCACTTGACCTTCTTACTAACGGAAGTGGATATAGTACTGGTAATAAAGAAGAGAATATATCTGCAGAAGATTTTAACAACTAAAATTTAAAACAATACAATACATTTTATAATCACCAAAATATAAATGTAACAAATAAACGCCAGGGCTTATACTATATGAGTTCTGGCGTTTATTTTATTACCTCTTCTCTATCTAAATCATTTTAGCTCCACCTTCCTCCCTAGTTAATAATAAAAGCTACTACTTATAACATTACAACTTTTACAGAGTAACCCACTATTGGCTTAACAATATACCCCCAATCAAAATCATCAAATAAATAGTTCAAATACTTAAAAGCAAATTCAGCTAAAAGATTGTTTTTCAAATTTCGAGACAAAATCCTACAATGTAGAACCTATCTATCTACACAGAGCAACCTGCACTCTATCTCTATTATTTTATCTAATACAATTTCCTCATAATACCTACACGTCTCCTACTAACAAATAGCCTGAAAATCACTTATTATAAATTGAGTATTAAAATCACACCTATACTAGTTCCTTTTTCTACACTTTGTTATCTCAATAATATCAAATTTCACACACAAAATCTTCTTATACCATTTCTTTTTTGAATTTTCTCAAATAAGTTGTATTTTTAGGTATGGCCAAACATATCAATCTCACAGTTAGTGAAAGTATTAAAGAGCTGAAGTCTTCCCTATCCAAACAGCCTACCATTTTAAAGCGTAGCCGTGTAAAAGCTCTATTATTAATTAAAGAAGGAAAAGTTGTCTATACCCGTGACATTTCTAAGAAGTTAAAATATGATCGTAGAACGGTCTATAACTGGCTTAAGACCTATGAATCTCAAGGGTTGGTTGGATTCTAGTGGAGGCAATAACACTCCAGTGCTATCCTCTGAGATTAAGCAGGGTATTAAGGAAAAGCTTTCTCAACCCGATACCAACATTACTAGCTATGTTGAATTATTAAATTGGGTAAGGTCTACTTATGGAGAGGAGGTAAAATACAAGACTCTTTACACACATTGTCGTAATCATCTGAAAAGCCGGCTAAAAGTTGCCAGAAAATCACACCACAAAAAAGATCCGCAGGCTATTGAAGCCTTTAAAAAAACTACCCAATACGCTCGATGAAATTAGAACCAGTCTTGATAAAAATAAATACACTAGTGTGAACCTTTATTTTCAGGACGAATCCCGTTTTGGACTAATGACCAAACAAAAACGTGTGTTAATATCTAAAGGTATTCAACCTGTATGCAACTATCAACACAGTTATAAGTGGCTTTGGTTATGGGGATGTTTTTCCCCAATAACAGGAGATACATTTTATTGGGAAACTCCTTTGGTATCAAATGATATTTTCGAAAAATTCCTTGAAGATTTTTCTAAACAAAACCCCAAAGAACTTAAAATAATAATCATGGATAATGCAGGGTTCCATGCTTGTCAGAATATTCAAATCCCTGAAAATGTAAAGCTCATAAGAATACCACCATATACCCCTGAGCTTAACCCTGCTGAAAAAGTATGGCAATGGATGAAAGATAGAACAGCAATGAAAATGTTCACTTCAACTCAACAATTACAACAAAAGATAACCCAATTAGTACATCAGCTTAATCCTGAACTAATAAAATCAATTACAGCATACGATATCTATACAAAATTATTTTATGAGAAATTTTAAATCCGAAATGGTATTATAGATTTATGACAGTATCCATAATTTTGTGTAAACAAAATTTCAGCGGGTTTAACTTTTTATAGTTGGACCCGTTTTTCAAATAT
>NZ_PGUB01000108.1:0-13663 GCF_002924285.1 Aquimarina sp. I32.4
TAAGTGATAGACAGGGATTGCCTCTTGCCCTGTCAGAACCTTTAGCAGGTAATCATAATGATCTCTATGATATTGAGCTTCAATTCGAGGTAGTAACATCAACATTGGAAGACGCTAATATTTCTATAGAGGGGTTATTTCTCAATGCAGATGCAGGATTTGACGCCAAGAACTTTAGAAACTCATGTGATAAAAAGGATATTAATGCAAATGTATGTTTCAATAAACGTAATGGAGACCTAGACAGAGATGAATATTTCGACCAAGAACTTTACAATGAAAGATATGCTATAGAGAGAACCAATGCTTGGATGGATAGCTATAGGTCACTGCTCAATAGGTATGATACTACCGTAACTAGTTGGATAGGTTTCAATTACCTGTCATTCATTGTCATAGCAATTAAAAAATTTTAAAAAAAACTAGAAAAAGTTTAAATCACTTCATATTTAAAATTACTGGGATAAAATATTCTTTTTTCTTTTACCGTAATTTTAAACAAGAATTGAATTGTGTTGATTACGGTTATTATTACAACAAGTTAATTGAAAATCAGTTGTTTTTAAATTGAATCATCTTTAAAAATATGTTCAAAAACGATTCTTTCTTACGAGAAGATACAGGTTTTTTTTCCGTTTTTAAATAAATACCACCAGATTTATCATATTTAACTATAAACGATTGGTGTGGACGTATAAAGTTAGCTTTAAATAATTGACTTTAAAATTCTTTTAGCGTTTTAGATGCCATGTGTTTTTTATTGTTCTTTGAATAAAAAGTGGTATAACCTTTATCTGTTTCACAATATAATAGTTCGTTTAAATCTATAACCTGAAAACTGTCTTGTAGTGAGAGTATTATTTTAGAATTTTGATGTTTCCAAGTTTTTTTAACCGAATTAATTTGTTGTTTTTGTGTTGTAATGGACTTATTCTTAATTTTTTCTAAAGCTATTTCGAGTTCTTCTAAGTTTACTGGTTTTAAAATATAATATACAGCTCCCATTTTCAAAGCTTGTAGCGCATACTCCTCATAAGCCGTTATAAAAATGATTTTTAAATTTTAATCTCCCGTTTGGTTTAAAAAATCGAACGCAGTTCTATCAGTAAGGTTAATATCTAAAAAAAACTAATTCTGGTTTGCAGGTTTTGGTAATGATAACAGCTTCTTTTACAGACTCACATTCCCTAATTACTTCTATATCGGTTTCTATTAATTCTAATAAATTTAATAATCCTTTTCTAATCTTTGTCTTCTGCTATAATTGATTTCATAAAATATCTTTTGTATAAGGAATAGTCAAAGTTACAATAGTTCCTTGCTCGTTATATGCAGCTCTATCTTCAATCTTTATACCGCCATTGCTCTTAAAATGTTTTGACAATATATTTAATCGTTCTGTGGTTATGGTTGTTGCCAAAGATTTTTTAGTATTATTTTTAGCTGTTTTTTTAGTGTTAATACCCACACCATTATCCGCTATGGTACAAATTAATGTTTTATCGATATACTTAATTCGAATGTCTATTTTTCTATTGCCTTTTTTGTCTTCAAAACCGTGTTCTATTGAATTTTCTATAAAAGGTTGAATAAGCATAGGCGGGATTTGAAATTGAGAAGTATCAACGGTGTTATCCACTATAATATTATATTGGTATGCTAAATTAGCTTCTAAGTTTTGAAGCTCTAAATATTTCTTTACCCCAATTAACTCTTGTTCTAACGGTACGATTTTATCTCTAGAATTTTCTAATATAATACGTAACAGTCTTGAAAATTTTGTTAAGTAAAGTACCGATTTTTTATTCTCGTTATTCAAAATCATACCTTGCAACACCGATAACGCATTAAATATAAAATGAGGAGTCATCTGTGTGCGTAATAACTTTTGTTCTATGATAATGTTTTTTGTTTTAGACTTAATATTCCTTAATTTTTGATAGAAAATAACAGCACCTAATACAATAGAAATCAGTAAGACTCCAATAATAGCAAATAAATAATGCTGTTGCGATTTTTTTAAATTTTGTGAAGTGGTGAGTACTGTTTTGGTAAGTTTTAATTCTCTTATACTTGCAGAGTCCAAAACTTGTTTGTACTTGTATTCATATTCAAGTGCAGTGATTTTTTCAATCTTTTCTTTGTTAAAAAGGCTGTCGCTTAGGAGTTTTAATTTCTCGTGACTGTCTAATGCCTTTTCATATTCTTTGGTGTTTTTATATATGATGTAGAGTAACTCAGCTGCCTTTTTTTGTATTTCCAATAGCTCTAATTTTTCTGCAATGTATTTCCCTTCATTAACATAAGAGCGTGCTTTTTGATACTGTTCTTCTTGTAAATACGTTTTGGAAATCCCTATGAGACTAACAGATAAGGAACGTTGGATATTTATTCTTTGACTAATATCTCTAGCTTTTATAAAACTTTTACGGGCAATTAAAGGTCTATTAAGTAGTAAATTAACTTCTCCTATATTTATAAAACATATAGAAACCTGTTTTAGATCGTTAATTTCCTGATTTATTTCTAGAACAATAAGATAGTGTTTTAATGCTTTTTGATACTCTTTTTTGTGCATATAAATATTGCCAATATTATTGCTATTACTGGCTACAAGGCTTTTATTTTCTTTTTGTAATGCAAAGGCCAAAGATTCTTTATGATATTCAAGAGCTTTATTGTATTTCTTTAAGGATTTATAAATTTCTCCCAAATTATTAAGCAGTAATGCTGCACTTAAAGTATCGTTAGTTTTTTTTCTATACTCCAAGCTCTTATTGAAACTTTCTATAGCCAATGGGAAGTTTCCTTGTCTGCTATAAATAGAGCCTAAGTTAGCGTTTACAAAATAAATACCATCTTCGTCGTTAATTATCTTACTCTGTGTCAGGGCTTTTTTATAGTTTGAAATAGCATCATTATATCTTCCTAGTTCAGTGTATACGTTTCCAGAATTTATTAAGCAAGTAACAAGTTCTTTTTTGTTGTCCAATATTTTGTAAATTTTGGCTGCTTTTTTATAATTATTTAATGCTTCATCGTATTGGGATAAATTATAGTTAGTTATGCCAAAGGCTGTATAGATATTTGCAATTCCACGTTGGTCTTGTATCGATTTATAGTGCGCTAGCGAGTTTTTAAAAAAGTTTAAGCTTTTTGTGTGATTAGATTTTCTGCTTTCAAGTATTCCTTTTAAATACAATACTTTAGCCTTTCCTCTTGTGTAATTTAAAGTATTGCTTAGATGCTCTGCTTTAACTAGATATGATTTAGTCAATCCCAAATCTTTTTGAAAGTTGGAAAACGCTAATTCATATAATAGAATTGCTTTGGTTGTATCGTTTGTTTTGTGATTTTCTAATACTATTTTGAGGCTATCTGTTTTTGAATTTTGAGAAGATAATATTGATGTGAACATCATGAAAAACAACAATATTGTAATAGGAAAACGCATAATATTCATATATAGAGTATGTTAAGCTACGTAACAAGGTAATTCTATTAATTTTGCAAACATATAAGTATTGAGTACGAATTAATATACCATAAACAGCAAACACTATTTGAAGCGTTCCTGATTTACTGAAATCATGGTAATTGAATTAATCACTTAACAAAAATAGTGTTTTACATTTGAAAATAAATAGTGAATAGTTATACTCCATCTCTTATTTCATAAGCGTTGGAAATGAGTAAATATACGTGTTTGAAACTCGAAATAAAAAAATGGCTTTATACATCAATACTATTTTGTTATGAATGATTGAGCATTTTAGCTGATGGTAAACACCCGATTACATACTTAAGCTCCTCTCATCAATAGACTATGCATGGATATTTTATGCTATAGGTTCGGGATGACTCTGAAAAAATTAAATAATTAGAATTGTTATCGAAATTAAATTACTGTTCTTTTATTTTTTTCATTAGATAAAAGTAAAAAGCTTTCAAGAAACGTCATAATAAAACTAGATATTCCACTTTTCTAAACTCATCATAATACCTTTATAATCTTTTACAATAGACAACACAATATATGTGATTAACACGTAGTTATGCTAGATGATATTGTATAATATCATGACCAACTTAAAAAACACAAAATATCGATCATGTTATCATCCAGAGATATAAAAATATGTATTTATATTATTATATCATTTATGCAGTATGCATACACTCAAGGCAATCCAAATAAGTTAGTAGAAAATGCAAAAGATTCTTTAATAAGTAATCCCAATTATTCATACAATATCCTTTCTAAGTTATCCAAAAGGAAAAAAGTCCAGGATTCTATACGTCTAAAAGTTGATATTACTATAGGAGAATATTTTAACTCTATTGGAGTTCCTGATTCTGCTGAATATTATGCAAAAAAAGCACTATTGCGAATAAAACTAAAAAGTCAAATAGGTAGCGATGCTCTCAAAGAGACTATCAATCTCCAAAAAAAAACAGCAACTATTTACCGTATTATTGGATCAGGATATCGAATAAACGGTAAAATTGATGAAGCGATAGAGATACTTTTTAAGAGCCTAGAGATTTCTGAAAAGATACATTACAAAGAAATGATCTCCAAAGTAAAATCAGATTTAGGAATTCTCTATGGAAATAAAAATGAATTCGATAAGGCAATACATTTTTTTAAAGAAAGTATAGATCATGCATATAATGATCAGGCTATTTATGCTAACTATGTAAACATTGGGAATATTTATTTCTTCAAAAAAGATTTTGACAATGCAGAGAAATACTTTATTCAAGCTTTTGAATTAATGCCTCTTGAAAAAGACCCTAAAGTATCCGCTACTATCGCTTTAAATATAGGCTCTATTTTATTTGAGAATAAAAAATATACTAAAGCTATTGATTATTATGAGAAAAGTAAGAACATAGCAGACATCTATGGTTTTAAGGATAAAGGTTTAAATGCGTTAGTACACAAAGCTTTAGCTCTAGATGCTTTAGGTAATTCTAGTAAAGTTATTAATACACTTAATAAAACTTTGTCAGAGGCAAAGAAAATAAGAAATTTGGCTGTGCAAAAAAATATCTATGAGAATTTAACAAGTATTTATACTAATATTGGAGATCATAAATTAGCCAATAGTTCGCTTATTGAGTTTTATAAACTCAAAGACTCCATCAGTAATACAAAACAGCGTAAAGAAATTACTGAATTGGAGGTTAAATATGAAACCACCAAAAAAGAGAAAGAAATTCTAGCATTAAAAGAAAATCAATTAATTAAGGATAATGAAATTAGTAGACAACGACTACTAAAAAAAGCATTTATTATCGGATTTTTGATTATTTTAATTCCTATATCAGCCTTATTGATTGTGTATTACCAAAAACTTAAAGTAAAAAACCAGTACAATCTTCAAAAAGAAGAAATTCATAAGCAAAAAATTAATTCTGTACTCAAAGAACAAGAATTAAAATTAGCAAATACGTATACTTTTGCACAAAATAAAGAGCGTAATCGTATCGCAAGTGAATTGCATGACTCCGTAGGAGGTAACCTTGCAGCAATCAAATTACAAATGGCAGGGAGGCAAGAAGAAATACATAAAGAAAAAGATACTATACTAGATCAGTTAGATAATGTATATGAACAGGTTCGGCAAATATCACACAACCTTACTCCTAAAAAACTTTGTAACTCATCTTTTACTCAATATATCAGTGATTATATCGATACCATTGAAAATGTAACGGAACCCGAAATTACATTTATCCCTCATCCTGTTGATAAAATTGATAAGCTTGATGAAAAATATAAACCTGAAATTTTCAAAATCATTCAGGAATTACTCACCAATGCATTAAAATATGCCAATGCAAAACATATAGAAATCTGTTTTAATGTTTATGAAAATGATTTAGAAGTTATTTTTGAAGATGATGGGATAGGTTTTATTGCAAATACAGAAACTTCGGGCATCGGATTACAAAATATAAAAAACCGCTTAACTAATATGTACGGTGAAATACACATCGATTCTGTTATCAACAGAGGTACCGCTATTCGAATAAAAATACCTACTTATAATGAAATCCCACAACAAATATAAATTACTTATTGTAGATGACCATAAAATGTTTCTTGATGGATTATCAAGTATGCTAGCTCATGAATCTGAATATGAGGTTTTATTTACCTCTTATAATGGTCTTGAAGCCAAAAAGTATCTTGATATTAATACGCAAGAAAAAATTGATTTAGCCATATTAGATATCAATATGCCCGAAATTGATGGTATAGAACTTAATCGATATATAAAGAAAAAACACCCTCATATCAAAACCCTGATGGTAAGTATGCTTACCGATCCTGAAAAAATATATGAACTTACTCATGACGGGGTAGATGGATATGTCCCTAAAAATGCTAAAAAAGCTGAGTTGTTTCTTGCTATTGAAACTATTTTGAAAGGTGAAAATTACTTTTCAGAAAGTATAAAGCAAGCATATACAGAAAGCATATTTAATCAAAAGAAAGAGAATATTATCAAACTAACCAAACGAGAAAAAGAAATCTTAAAACTGATCGCTCAGGAATATACAACACAGGAAATTGCAGATCAGCTTTTTTTGAGCAAATATACTATCGAAGGTTATAGAACCAGTCTGATCTCTAAACTGAAAGTAAAGAATGTAGTGGGACTAGCAAAATATGCCATAAAATTGGGGTTGGTGGAGTGAGATGAGTTGAGATTGTAATATTTATTGAATTTCTAAATCAATTATTCTAAGGATAAATATTTACGTTTTATTAATATAAGTAATGAAATAATACCCAGTAAATGATGAAAAGGGAAATATATTGAAACAAATATAGCTGTAACAATAGAACCAAAAATATCATCATTTTGCGTTATAGATTCGTATCCCCTATTGAATGGTAGAAAAGTGATAAATATTAATATCCATATTAACCAAGAATAGAAAAAGAAATATAAAATTCTATATTTTTTAGGGTTTAACAATTTTAAAATAATATATCCTAAAGTATATACCGTAATAAATAACATTATTACAAAGACTAAGAATAAAGTATTGAAACTTGGTATTATGCTATAATAAATCATCAATTTCATTTCTTGTAATTAGACCTTCTCTTTTAGTAGTATGAATAACTCGACCATTATAAAAAATTTTTCTTTCTCCATGTCTGTAATCTTGTTCTTCATTTGTTGTGATTGAACCTTTAATATTAGGATTTGCCCTTTCTGTATGTCCTATAACTATAGCTTCAGTCTTTCCATTAGAATAAAGTAATTCAGATAACTCTTCACACATATTATCATGCAGATATAAATTACCTGCCGTTAAGCAACCATGAATTTCTATTATACATTTATTATTGCATTTTTTAAAATTTATTTCATCTATTTTTCTGCTATCTTCGTGTAAGTTACTTCCTCTCCAAAACCTAGTAACACTCCCAAGATATAATGAAGCATTCAAATTATTACTCTCAACACTCTCTTTACTGATTGTTTCATAAATACTTGCGCCTTTTATAAGGTATAAAGCAAACATATCTCCATGAGAAAAGAAATCTATAGATTTAATTGAATTATCTTCTTGCGAATCAATTTTTTCAACTATTTGTTTTCCTGAACCTACAGATTCTCTACTTGATAAATCATCTATATAATTTCTTCTATAATCATTATAAACATTTAACGAGGCAAAGTGAAAAGCACTATTATCAGCAAGACTTCTTGCTCCTCCATGAAATAATAGTCTAACAAAAGTAGATTGTAATTCTTCAGTTTCATTAACTGCAGTGGTTGTATAATCCACATTTGTTACAACATCATTAAAACTATTTTGTATTCTGTTTTGACGATGAGAAATTTTTTCGGTAATATTATATTGATTTGTTGCTTTCATGGTTTTTTGTTTAAAAAGTCCTTTATCTCCTAAATACAAAATGTGTTTTATTTTTTTCTTTTTTAGGAAAATGTTTTATAAAACTTGCAATTGTAATTCTGTATGTGATACTACAAATTTGTCACTACTAGAACATAACAGGTATTTTGGAGTAGCATTATTGGTAATAAATTTTTCTGACATTTTTTATTGTTTTAATAGATTTTAGTACGTTAGAATAATTACTCTAAACTGGTATTCTCATATATCAAACTTCTATCTTCTCTCATAATATCCCATTGCCATTTAAAAAATGAGTACATATTGTTTATATTTGGATTTGGAAGCCCTACACTATTCGGGTTTGGGTCATATTGATTGAAATAATCCATATGATTATCTGTAAAACCTTG
Source organism: Aquimarina sp. I32.4 (assembly GCF_002924285.1). Taxonomy (NCBI): domain Bacteria; kingdom Pseudomonadati; phylum Bacteroidota; class Flavobacteriia; order Flavobacteriales; family Flavobacteriaceae; genus Aquimarina; species Aquimarina sp. I32.4. The sequence continues at coordinate 8,301 of NZ_PGUB01000108.1, forward strand.
ATAAAAAGTAAATGGACTTACATATTTTTCTTCAAAAGTATGAGGTAATGAGAGCGAATGTCCCAATTCGTGTATCATATTAGAATCATCTAGCAATCCAAAAGGGAAGAGTACTATAGAATTTCCCCAACCAGGAATTTCTTTATCAGGATGGTCGGCATAGGCCATACCCCTTAATTCTTCTCCTGTATGAGGATGTAAAGGTTTAAAAGGAGTACGAAATATATACGTTTTCTTGGATGCATTACTATTTATAGGATTTAGAACCTCGTTATATAGACTAAATAAATAAAGTAAATCATCTTCAAATTTTAAAAGAGCATTTGAATCTGCATTGCTTAATGTAGGGGTATTGATATACATCTCTGTAAAATCTCGCACTACTGGGGCTGTTAATGGTAACAAGCTAATATCAAAAGAAATAGTATCAACAACTACGGGTTTAATCATTGCCTGTGTAAAAGATAGTTTTAACAAAGGATAGTAAAAAGAAGTATTATAACTTGTTGGATTTCCTGCTATACTTACATCAACCACTACAATTTCAAAGCTGGGAATAGTACTATTTTTATATACCATTAATTTTCCCACCTCTTCTTTTTCCCCCTTTAGTTCTGCAAAAATCTTTATTTCCTGATGATCTTCTAATACACCTCCTTCACATTTTACAGTAATCACTTTTTCTGCTAGATAATAGTCTTTGGTGGTATTCTCCCAATTTTTCGTTTGTTTATCTAGCAAGAGATCATTTAACGGAATTTTTTCAGGAGTGACTATTAAGTTCTCGTTATCACATTCAAAGATAATTTCTGTTTCATCTGATTGTAATGGTTCAATTTCTTCAATTTCTATATTTAATTGAACTTGATTTACATAACCTTCTTCAGTGTCAGGAAAGATTGACAACCATGCTGGGTAATAATCTATTCCATAAGGAGATATAGGACTTACAACATCTTTTGTCTTATATTCATTTTTTAAATCATCAGGGTTTTTACATACTGGCAAGGGAACATTATCTAAATCATTAGTATTATTATGATCTATTGTTTCAATAGGATATATATATTCATCTCGTAGCCAATCAAATCCATACTCTCCTTTATAATCTTCTGGTCTTCTTACATTAACCAAAAACTTTTTTAACACAGCATTTTCTGAATCTGGTAAATCTGTAGGAACATCTATTTGTGCTGTATCTTCAATAGCTATATCAACTCCTCCTGTAGCACATTTTATGGTAGAGTCTTCTACTAGCATCAACTCACCATCAATTTCTACATCACTTGCCAATCCTTGCCATTGTGTGGGTGAAATTACACTAGCACAGGGTGGTTTGTTTTTACGCCATTTATTGCAAACGCCTCCAAAAACGAGATTAGATTTATTTCTATCCCCATTGGTTGCCCATGGTACATCTTGCAATTGTACTTCTGTATGTGATACTACAAGTGTACCACTGCTTGAGCATAGTGGGCATTTTAAAGTAGCGCCATTGATTACAAATTTCCCAGGCATAACTTATATTTGTTTGATTCTAAAACTACTTTGATATTCTTCTCTCCCGTACTTTTCCAGAACTGTTATTTCTGCTTTTTCAATCCACGAATTTTCTTTTTCACAAAAATCATACATTGCGTCTATAGTAAGGTATTCTTTTTCTTGGGGATAACTAGCACTAAGCGTTAGTTGTATCTTTTCTGTATCTTTAATGGGTTGTAATAACACTTCTTCATCTACCATAACCTTACCATATTTGGTGATCAAAGGCTGTGTGAGTAAAATACTATGATCTGTACTATATTGATGACACAGGGATTTTAAGACTCCTCCTAAATGTTGATATTCTAAGAGATAATCAATGCTATCGGTCTCTGAATGTATTAGATACTCTGTTTTATGAATATAGCGTTGTACTTGTTCGCCTTTATAATGTTGTTGTATATATTCTTTTTGCTCCTTCCATTTATCCTGTAACTCTTCTAGATTATCTATACCAACGATGACACCCTTATAGGATATTCTAAGCTGAATTTTGTCGTATATGGATGTAACCCTCTTTAAGATATCTTTCATCGCATATGAGCCGTCAGAAAAATTCAGTTCATGATTTTCTATGTTTATAGTAACCAGTCTAACGTAAGGTTGATCTTCATCAAAAAGCATTTCTATACACAATTTTCTTGTTGAAGAACATGTTATTTTTTTTGAATAATTGATAGGGTATATACTTTCTTGAGAATATGTAAATATGCCCTCTTTTGGCATGTATAGCTGTCGTTCTTCTGTTCTAAATCTAAATGCGTTCTGTATCATTATAACTACTATTAATTAAACAATTTGTTTTGTACATCTTACAATTATCCCTTACTAATTTTTACATTCCCTCCCCCTTGAAAAGATGCTGTAGCACCACAGGCAATTTTTATATTTTGTTTACTTTGTATTTCAGCATTACCACTATTTTGAATTAACTCTCTTCCAACAGAAGTATTCATTTTATTTTCTACCGTATTGGTATGATTTTGTGATGAGGTATCAAAATTGTTTTCTGTATAAATGGTTGTATTTCGTCCTATATTAAAAACAGCATCTTCTTTTACATTCATTTTGAAATTCTTGGCATTTAGCGTCATATTCTCTAATGCAGTAATGGTAATATTGTTATTAGCTGTGTCGATAGTAATGATATTAGCATTTTTATCTGTAATGGTAATAAACTCTGACCCTTTTGCATCGTTTAATTCTATAGTATGCCCACTACGAGTTCGTATCGCTTTGATATCATTTTTATTGGTTTTCCAACCAGATGGATTTGCTACTCCATTATATAATGATCCTAAAACATATGGTTTTTCTGCATTACCCCCTTCAAACCCTATCAAAACTTCTTCTCCTATTTCAGGAATAAAATGAAATCCTTTTTCCGTTCCTGCATGAGGAGATACTATTCGTAACCATGGGGTTCTCTCACCTAATGGCTCTTGCCAAAAAAACTGTACTTTGATACGACTTAATCCTTTTGGGTCTGCATTTTCTACAACTTTGGCTACTTGGGTTTCACTCTTAGGAAATGCCATAAGGTTAGTGTTGGGATAGATATCAGAATCTGAGGCAACTCCTTCAAATTCATTACGATACTTTCCATTTTCATTTACTACATGAGAAATTTTGGTTATCCTAAAAGAACCATACCCTATTTCATCATCTTCTATGCTAATCACACTTCCTAGTTTTACACCAGGGTTATCACTCTTTCCTTTTATGATAACCTGATTAAGTTCTGTTGCTTTTTTTTGTTGCTCGATAAGCTGATCAAATCTTTGTTTTAATTGAGGGTCATCATATGAGCTAACATAAACTCTTGTTTTTTTTGCAAATAGGGATTCACTTTTTTGGGTCGTAAAGTGATTAAGTCCATTAAGCCCCGTATGGATATCTGCACTATGTTTTTCGTGCTTTTCATCCAATAGATAGTCTGTAGTACAATAAATATATGTATTGGGTTTAGGTGCCAGGTTCAAAGAAAATTCCTGAAGATCAAATCTATATCGTAACTTTATTTTTTTCTGATCTGGATTTCCGAAAACAAGTTTTTTACCATCATAATAAAACCACTCGTTATATTGGGCTGCTAATCGACTGGCATAGGCAAAGGCACTTTCATTATGTTGTACACAATAGTGTAGAGGAGAGTTATTTCTAGGAGTAATATCCATTGCTAACTTAGACCTATCATACCCTATAAAAACATCTTGTAAAATATCAGATAATGAACTATCTGTATAGGATGCATAATGAGAACCATCGTCTGTTATTATACAAGCCCCTTCTCCAGAAATAGTAATTATATCTCCTTGAGATTGATGAAACCCTTTGGCTATATTCACAGAGGTTACAACTCCTTTAAACTCTAATTCTTTGTATTCTTCAGTAAAACCAACAGAAGATACTTGAATTATAAAGATTTCATTTAAAAAACTTTTTGATTCTATTGCTATTTCTGATCTGGGGTTTTCTATAGCATCTACTCTACAGATTAGTTCAAAATGATGATGATCATCTATTTTTTGATTTAAAGTAAATTTTTTGAAACAAGTTATTGCCGTTTCCCCTATGTATATTTCTAGTTTTGATTGTAAAGCCATTTTGATTTGTGATTTAAAAAATTATTTAAAAAAGAGAGGTCTTATTTTATGTAATAAAACAAGACCTTGTTCCTGTTTAAAACTGTATTTATATACTATACTGTAATCTCTATAAAATTTAAGATTGTATATTGATAATTATTTTACCTTGGATACAGTTGTACTAGTTCTTACTCTATTGTTTCCCCCAACGAATAATAACTGTTTTAAATAAAAGATGGAACCATCACAAAACATGAAACTAACAATACTTTTTATATGATTCTATATCAAATTTAGAAAACTTTTAATAGAAATAAACCCCTGTTTCCCACCGAAACATCACCCTTGATTTCCACTAAAAAGATTGATTTCTAATTTTGTTTAATTACTTCTTTTTATTCAAATGTAGATTAGAACGATGAGAAAAGGGTACCAGATTATAATTTGGAACATGAAGTTTAAAAATAACGCATTACAATACTCTTAATCCTTAGGGCAGGTATAATTGTATCTTTAAGCCTATTTTTTATCATTAAATTATTAAAAAAAAGGAATCTCAAAAAATAAAAAACATCCCTGTTGCTTTCAAATCTTGAATAAAAAATTTTGAACTTTGAGGGTATGGAGGACAATACCTATAGGTTTTTTATACTTCTATAAAAATTCTTTTACTTTATTACTTACTCCTACTTTGTCATCTTAGAAAAAAGGAGCAAAACGTTTTGTGAATGATAGTAAACACACTATTTTGCTCCTTCAAAATAAATGTTTCACAAATTAAACAAAAGCGTGCTATAATAGATAGTATCCGCCAAAAAAAATGATTCCAAAACCCCTGAATTTTTGGAATCTGTCCGCTCTAGTTTTACTTCCTTCTTTTCAGATTTTAGTACGCACTTTAAGATTGTCAAGTTTTCTTATAGGCAACACGCCTTTGATTACTTTCAATCGCTTTTCAAACTAGAAAAGAAGACTGTAAACTGCCAGAATATAGCAGATCACTTGTCTTGTTTGGATCAACAAAGCATTAATCATTTTATCAATAGCGATTGTTGGTCGTTTAGAAATTTAATGGACCAAGTAGCCTTAGAATCTTCAAAGATGTTTGTTAATAATAAACAACCTACTGGTTTACTGATAGATGAGGTAGGTTTTCGTAAAAAAGGAAAAATGTCAGCTTGTGTTTCCAGACAATATTTAGGCTGTATTGGTAAGACTGATAATGGGCAAGTG
>NZ_PGUB01000109.1:0-13438 GCF_002924285.1 Aquimarina sp. I32.4
CCGCTTGTACGTAACTATGGAAACCTTGCTCTGGATTATTAAGTCGTTTTGATAATCCATCGTGTACAGCTGGAGTAATGATTCGCTTGCGCTGCTGTTTTTCTTTTGAATTCAAAAGCATGGCGAATAAACCTCCTTCTTTATATAACTTGAGCCAAAGTTCCATACTACGAACGTGATATCCTAAATGTTCTGCCAAGGCTGATTGTGTAGAAAAGCTTGATTCTCTAATATGTAACAAAGATTGTAGTCGTAATACATTTTTAGGATTAGTCTCTTTTCTGATTAAATTCCGTAAATGACTTGAGGATTCTTTTACTTCTAATAATATATGCTTACCCATTCTTTAAATATACGAAAAATTTATCCGTAAATTGTATTATAATATCTCTCAAAAAATAATTCATTTATTAGGGTAACATTTTCTTGCTGAATGACATTCTATATATAGTTAACAAAAATTAATTTTTTTAGAAGGAATATTTTATGAGAAAAATAGTAAGTGTTTTAAGTATATTTTTATGTCTTTTGATAACATCATGTGGAAGTGATGATGATGGACATGTAATTGCACCAGTATCTGAAGTAAGTAACATTGGGGCTGAAGTAGTAGAAGGAACGATGGTAAAGCTGTATTGGGAGTATCCAACAGATAGTCCAGCTTCTTTTGAAGTTGTGGTCAATGATAAAGTAATTGCCAGTAAAACGACAGAGAGAGTGATTGAGTTTGATGTGAGTGAATTTATTACATTATCCCAAACCAATGGAAAAAATAGTAAAGAAGTTTATGCAAAAGGATCTAACTTAGAGTTACTCATCAAAATTAAAACCTATAATAGTGAGGGTGAAATTTCTGAAGGAACAGAGTCAAAGAGAAATGTTTTTATAAACAGAGCACCAGGAGAATTTGCATTTGAGTATATCAGATTTGATGCGAATTCATACGATTATATTGATATCAAATGGTCTCCTGCGCAAGATGCAGATGCAGATATTTTATCATATGATGTATATCTTAATGATATATTGATTAGAGAGGGTTATATTATTGGTTCAGACGACTATGATGGATTTGGAAAAGCATATTATTATAGTGATTTTTCAGATCTCATCAATGATGATATTGTCATAAAAGTGGTTGCAAACGATAGGTCAGGAGGAGTTACAGAAATAAAAGAAACGTTTAATTTTAAGGCAACAGATATTGACCTAGGAGTATTAACAATACCGTATGAAAACTCCATAGACTTTTCAATGTCAGGTAAGGAGCCAGATCATAGATTGGGGTATCTTTTTTCAATAACTGAATCAATTGGGTGTTCTTTTTCTTCTGTAGCTAATATTTATTTTAAATTGTTTGATAGTTACGGGAATTATATAATAGGTGGTTATAGTAATAATATTTCAGGAATTAATTTAGGAGCAGGGTCATATTATTTGGAGGTAGTAAATGAATACGGTTATATTGATAATGGAATAAATGGGACATTTAATATGACAATGCAAGACCCTACATTATCAGATATAAATTTAGGTGCTCTTTCGGCTCCATATAACAATTCTTATAATTTTACTACTACATCCGAAATGGATGCCAAAATTGCTTACCATTTTAGTGTTAGTGCACAGGCAAACTACAATTTTGAGATTATATCAGAAGATTACGATGACTATATTTATCTGTATGATGGTGCAGGTACTTTACTTGGTAGTAGTGATTATTCTGCTTTAACTGGTACATTGAATGCAGGTGCGTATTATATTGAAGTTGCAGGGTATAGTAATTATACAGGAAGTGGAATTTTATCATTTGATCTGCAATAATTTTAGAACGTTTTTTAATTTTATAAGAGCCTACAATTTGTAGGCTCTTCTTTATGGTATTATATTTGAGTGAGCTTAGATGAGTGATTAAATGTTTTTATAAAAATATGATGGATGCAAAAAGAGTAATACTAATTTTATTGATTAGTGCGTTTGTGCTTTTAGCCTTTTCTAGATGTGCTAGCAATCAAAATATGAATAATCCAATGCCAATACAGGTTAAAGAAATATATTTTGAAGAACAAATATATAAAGGAACAGATAAGGTTTCTGGTTTTGATATATTTATAGAAGTGGTAAAAAAGCCAAATTTGATATTGGATTATGCGTATTTTAAAGGAAAAAAGCTAAAGCTTACATATCAAGAGGATAGAAATGTATATACAGGTCATTATACAAAAGCTATGAAACAACAGGATTTGATCATGAGTGATGATTCTAATAAAGAATTTCAAAATCAATTACCAGAGATTGAAGAGAAAATCCCTTTTGACCTTAAAGATGATGAGTGTATGATTACATATACCATAAAGGGAGAAAAAGGAGATTTCAAGTTAAATAATGTACCCAAAAAAAAAGAGTAGGCCTATCAAAATAGTGTAGGTGATAAAAAATTGTATTTTTACGCTTATAAGCACGCTACCAATTGAGCATATTTCAAAAACTTTTTAAACAAACCTTTATCTATGGGTTGGCAACTGTGCTTCCGCGTATGTTGTCTTTTATTCTGGTTCCACTATATACCAAGCTACTTCCTACAGAAGAATATGGCAAGGTTTCAATCATATTTTCATACTTTGTATTGTTTAATGTTATACTGGCATATGGTATGGAAACTGCTTTTTTTAGATTCTTTAATAAAGAATCAGATAAAGATGCAGTGATAAGCACATCTGCAATATCACTGGCAGTATCATCTTTTGGTTTTTTTGTCTTGGCTTTAATGTTTAAGGGGCAAATAGCATCACTTACAGGTATAGATGTAGATTATATAACGCTAGTAATCTGGATTCTTCTATTAGACGCCTTAGTAATTATTCCTTTTGCATGGTTACGGGCAAAAGAAAGACCCATGCGATATGCATGTATTAAGATTCTTAATGTAGTAGTTAATTTAGGGTTGAATGTTTTTCTTTTAATTTTCCTTAGAGGATTATCTAGTGATTTTACAGTATTAGAAGCTATTGTTTTTGATGACTATAAGATCAATTATATTTTTATCTCTAATTTGATCGCAAGCGCAGTGACATTGCTGCTACTGATTCCGTTTTATACCAAAATCAAATATCATTTTGATAAACAGTTGTGGAAAAAGATGATGATATATGCATTTCCTATACTTATATCAGGAGTTGCGTATTCTATCAATGAGACATTTGATAGAATTATATTAGACTATTTATTACCAGAAAATGTAGCAGATCATTTAGTAGGAGTGTATTCGGCATGTTATAAATTGGCATTATTTATGACTTTATTTGCTACGGCGTTTCGATTAGGGATAGAACCTTTTTTCTTTAAGTATTCAGAAAACAAAAATGCTCCTGAGACATATGCTAGGATTACGAAGTTTTTTGTAGCTTTTGGAGCAGTAATTTTACTTGTAGTAGTAGTTTTTGTGCATCTTTTAAAAGAAATTATAATAAGAGATGAATCTTATTGGGAAGCCGTAAAAATTGTTCCTATAATTTTGCTAGCTAATCTATGCCTTGGTATATATCATAATCTATCGGTGTGGTATAAAATTACCGATAAAACTAGGTATGGAGCATATATTTCTGTTATAGGAGCGATAATCACATTGGGATTAAACTTTATGCTAATCCCTAATTATAGTTATTTAGGATCAGCAATAGCTACATTAGTAGCATATAGTGTTATGATGATGCTTTCGTGGTATTTTGGAAGGAAACACTATCCGATTCCGTATAATTTAAAAAAAATAGGAATATATCTGTTTTTATCAATAAGTTTTTCGATAGTGTCATTTTATATTTTTGATAGTAATTATGTGATTTCTATTCCGTTGTTACTTGGGTTTTTAGTAATTTTGTACGCCTCGGAAAAAAAAGAATTAAAACAAATCTTAAAAAAATAAATCTAATTCATACTCAGACTTTCATAATTTAGAATATATGTAGTCTGGTATTTTATTAGATAATAGTAAATAAATATGCAAATAAAAATTATTAATCGATCCTCACATGACCTTCCAGATTATGAAACAATTGCTTCTGCAGGAATGGACCTTAGAGCTAGTATAGCAGAATCAGTAGTGTTGAAGCCTCTAGAGCGTGCAATTATAAAAACAGGATTGTTTATAGAGTTACCAGTAGGGTATGAAGCACAAGTTCGTCCAAGAAGCGGATTGGCGGCAAAAAAAGGAATCACTGTACTTAATGCACCAGGTACAGTAGATGCAGATTATAGAGGAGAAGTAGGAGTGATTTTGGTAAATCTTTCTAATGAAAATTTTATTGTAGAAAACGGAGAAAGAGTTGCCCAAATGGTTGTAGCAAAACATGAACGTGCTGATTGGGTTGAAGTGACAGAATTATCAGAAACCTCTAGAGGAGAAGGTGGTTTTGGAAGTACAGGAATCAAATAACAATAAGTTGCCTCGAGGTAAGTCAATGAAGTATTTGTTTGAAACTAACCTTTAATATTGAAGCAAGCTTTGAAGCATTAAAATCTCACTTAGTGAGTAAATATATAAATACCCCACCTATAGAAGTAATTATCATAACACAAAAACAAAAAAAATGAAAATCATTGTACCAATGGCGGGAAGAGGTTCTAGACTAAGACCTCACACACTTACAGTTCCTAAACCTTTAATTCCAGTTGCTGGAAAACCAATTGTACACCGATTAGTATCTGATATTGCCAGAGTTTTAGGTGAGCCTATAGAAGAAGTAGCTTTTATATTAGGAGATCCTGCGTTTTTTGGAGAAGATGTCGTAAAAAGTTTGACTGAGTTGGCAGAAGGTCTTGGGGCAAAAGCATCTATTTATAGACAAGATCAACCTTTAGGTACAGGTCATGCAATTATGTGTGCAAAAGAATCATTATCTGGTCCTGCTGTAATTGCGTATGCAGATACATTGATTAGAGCAGATTTTAATTTGGATAAAGAAGCAGACTCTGTAATATGGGTAAAACAAGTAGATCAGCCAGAAGCTTACGGGGTAGTAAAGTTAAATACAGATAGCCAAATTGTAGAATTGGTAGAAAAACCCAAAGAGTTTGTCTCTGATCAAGCAGTAATTGGGATATACTATTTCAAAGATGTAGGGGTGCTTAAAAATGAATTACAATATGTTTTAGATAATAATATTGTACATGGTGGAGAATACCAGATCAATGATGGTATTAAGAGAATGATGAGTAACGGAAAAGTATTTGTGACAGGGCAGGTTGATGAGTGGATGGATTGTGGAAACAAAAATGTAACTGTAGAAACAAATACGAGAATGTTAGGCTTTTTGCAAAAGGATGGAGAGCATTTGGTAAGTAGCACAGTTACCCAAGAGAATTCTACGGTAATAGCTCCTTGTTATCTTGGTGAAGGAGTGACGTTAAAAAATGCAACCATAGGACCTAATGTTTCTATAGGAAAAGGGTGTGTTATAGAAAATACAACCATTAAAAATAGTCTGGTTCAGACACAAACTATCATAAAAAATGCTAACTTAGACAATGCAATGATAGGGAATAATGCTGTTTATGATGGAAACTTCACTACAGTAAGTATCGGGGATTACTCTATTTTAGAATAATTTATAATGTAATACAGATTTTGAGTTTCATTTGTGATGATTGATTATAGAAAACATATATGGTTTTTGTGTCTATTCTTAGGAGTTGCAGTTAATACTGTTTTCTCTCAAGAAATAGAGCCTAAACAAGAGGTGAATATTGATGACCTAGGAAATGTTTCTGATGAATTTCAAGAACTTTTTTTTGAAGCGTTAAAACAAAAAGCAATCACCAATTATGATAAGGCAATTGAAGCATTAGAAAAATGTGTTGAAATTGATGCAAATTCTAATTTCTTATATCTAGAATTAGCCAAGAATTACCTTGAGTTAAAATTATATGAGCAAGCAGAGAATAATTTTAAAAAGGTATTAGATATTAAACCCAATGATAAGTTTGTTCTTGAGTACCTGTTCGAAGTTTATTTTCAGCAACATAAGTATAAGGAGTCTACAGCGATAGTAGAAAAACTGGTGCAGCATAATTCTATGTTTAAAGAGCAATTGGCAAACTTATATTTTCTTGAGAAAAGATATGACGAAGCAATTGTAGCGCTAGATGAATTAGATGATGAGTATGGAGCAGATGAATATCGTAATCGATTGCGAAAACGAATTTCTTCAAAAATCACGAACCCTAATAGTCAAATCAAGAGATTAGAACAAAAAATTAAAGAAAAACCAGAGATTGAGCAAAACTACCTCAATCTTATTTATCTATATAGTAAGAGTAATCAAAAGGAAAAAGCTTTTAAGACAGCTAAATCTTTACTAGATAAAAAGCCAAAATCAGAATTAGTGCATTTAGCGCTTTATAAGTTTTATTTAGGAGAAAATAATATCAAACGAGCGATTCATTCTATGAAAATTGCTTTAAAAAGCAATAAAACAGATATCGAATCCAAGTATAAGATTGTTAGTGATTTTCTAACGTTTATAGATAAGAATCCACAGTACGAATCGCAGTTGAGTACAATCATATCTTTGCTTTCTAATGGACAAAATAATGGAAAAGTTTTTACAGAGCTAGGGCATTATTATTACAAAAAAGAAAACAAAGAGCAGGCACTTAATTTTTATGAACGTAGTATTAAAAGCAATGCTAATGATTTTGCGTTGTTAAAAAAAATACTGTTACTGCAATTAGATTTAAAGCGTTACGAGAAGGCGCAAATTGGAAGTGAATTAGCATTAGAAATGTATCCTGCGCAACCCATCTTTTATTTGGTAAACGGAGTTTCGTTAATTCACCTTAATAAAGCCGAAGAGGCAGGAGAGATCCTTACTATTGGGATTGATTATGTAATAGATGACCATAAAATGGAATTAGATTTTTATAAACAGATGAGTGTAGCTTATCAAAAAATTGGAGATACTACAAAAGCCTCAGAATATCAGCAAAAAGTAAATCAACTTCAGAATAAATCATAAAGAGATAATGAGTAGAATATTATATCTAATATGTTTTTCTGTAGTGATGTTTAGTTCATGTAGAGGAACAAAAGCTATTAGTGAGTCAAGGATTAAAAGACTAAATGCAGAAAAAGTAATAGAGAATCACTACAATCGAGCTTTTAATTTTGAAACACTTAATACTCGAGTAAAAATCAAATATAACGATAAGAGACAATCGTTTAGTCCAAATGCAACCTTACGAATAGAAAAAGATAAAACTATCTGGGTAAGTGTGAAAATGCTTGGAATTACACTTGCAAAAGCATTAATTACCCCACAAAAGGTTAGTTATTACGAAAAAATTAATAATACTTATTTTGAAGGTGATTTCAAGTTGTTAAGTGAATGGTTGGGTACAGATTTAGATTATAACAAAGTACAACAGATGCTTTTGGGGCAAGCCTTATTTAATTTGAGAGAAGGTAAATATAAATCTACGATAGAAGGTAAGGTGTATCAATTAAGACCTAAAGCAGAGTTAGCGCTTTTTGAACGCTTGTTTTTGGTACATCCAAATTCATTTAAGATATCCTCACAACAACTAAAACAGCCAATAGAAAACAGAAATTTGATGATTAATTATCAAAGCTATCAAAAGATAGGTAATCAAGATTTTCCTAAAGAAATCTATATAGAAGCATTACAGGATAAAGAGAAAACCACAATAGAGATTGATTATAAGGCAGTAGATTACAATGCTAGGGTAAGTTTTCCGTTTAAAATACCATCAGGATATAAGCAAGTTACTATTCAATGAGATTTTTACAAGTTATATATTTTATAGGTTTAGTATTGGTTTGCAGTCCTTCTTTTTCGCAAAGTACAAAACAACAACAATTAGAAGAAGAACGTCAGCGACTTAGAGAAGAAATTGAACAGATGAAGCAATTACGTTCCAATAACAGGCTTAAAGAACGTTCTGTGCTTGATGAAGTAGAGACGATCAATTCGCAAATCAATACGCGCAAGAATCTAATAAAAGTTACCAATCAGCAAACTAATTTGTTGACTAGAGAAATCAATGTAAACTTCAAGAAAATAGAAGGATATCGTAAGGAGCTTACAGTACTCAAAAAAGAGTACGCCAAAATGGTTGCAAAATCTTATAAAAGTAAATCACATCAAAGCAAAATAATGTTTTTGCTGTCTTCTGCAGATTTTACACAAGCCTACAAGCGATTGCAATATATGAAACAATATAATGAGCATCGTAAAGATCAAGCTATCAGAATAGAAAACAATACAAAGGAACTTCAATTTCTTAATCAAGATTTGTCTAGGCAAAAAAAAGATAAGCAGGGGTTGATTGAAGAAAACCGAGGAGCACAAGATAAACTTAAAGCAGAAAAAAAGGAACAACAAGTTTTGATGGCTTCTATTAGGAAGAAGCAGGGAGTTTATACAAAACAGATTAAGAAAAAGGAGCAGCAAGCCAGTGCTATTGATAAAGCGATCGAAAAGTTAATTAGAGATGCGATTGCCAAAGCAAACAAAAAAGCTGGTAAAAAAGTCACAAAAAAAGGATCTGCAACTACATTTGCTCTTACAGCCGAGGCTAAAATAATGGCTGATAATTTCACATCTAATAAGGGGAAGCTACCTTGGCCGGTTGGTACAGGAAAAGTAACCAAAAAATTTGGACGCCAGCCGCACCCTACGCTACCTAATATACAAATCAATAGTAGTGGTGTAGAAATCGAAACAAGGGCAGGAGAACGCGCCAGAGCGATTTTTGAAGGAGAGGTTATAGCAATCCAAAAGCTAAAAGGAGCAAGTCGTTTGGTTCAGATTAGGCACGGTAATTATATCACTACTTATTATAATATTGAAAATATAACAGTCAAAGAAGGTCAGAAAGTAGCGACCAAACAATCTTTAGGAGAGGTGCGTACCAATCCAACAACTGGTAGAGCAATTATGAAATTCTTAATCTACCAAAATGCAAAAAGATTAAATCCTCAAAGCTGGATTTATAAGATGTAAAGCTTAGTTCTGATGTTAAGTTTTGTCTTATAGATTTAAACAAACAAAGCTTTTAGTTCTGTAGCATCATTAGGACTCATTTTTCCTGCAAGAACCAAGCTCAGTTGTTTACGACGTAGTGCTGCGTCATAGCGCTGTTTTTCAAGTTCTGTTTCTGGTTGTATAGGTGGTACAGATACAGGAGTTCCGCTTTCATTTACTGCAACAAAAGTATAAATAGCCTCATTGGCTTTTGTTGTTTCACCACTTTGGCGGTCTTCTACCCACACGTCTATATAAACCTCCATAGAAGATCTAAACGCTCTAGAAACTTTTGCTTCTACAGTTACAACACTTCCTAACGGGATAGCTTTATTGAATGCAACATGATTTACAGAAGCAGTTACAACAATTCGTCTAGAGTGTCTGCCAGCAGCAATTCCTGCCGCTCGATCCATACGAGCTAAAAGCTCTCCTCCAAATAAGTTGTTTAATGGATTGGTCTCTCCCGTGAGTACCAAATCAGTTAGTGTAGTAAGTGATTCTGAGGGATGTCTAGCTTCCATGCAATTTTTTTAGCAAAGATATAAGGTAATGCCGTAATGAAAAAATTAGTTACACAGTATTTAGGTCCTCTGCCAGAAGTGCTAAGTCAATATTGTTAAGGTAAAATCAATGAGAAATCCTTTACAAAATAAACATACGAATGTGGGCTTTGTAAAATGAATGTTATAATAGTGTAAAAATGGTATTCTAATTGATCAAAGAAAATACTTATTCTTTGATCAATAGCCATGCAGAAGAGTTTTCTTGCTCTTTTATTTTGGTTAATGCTTGCAATGCTTCAGGTCGATTTTCATAGCTCTCATAGGCAACTTGATGTAGCCCGTATTTATTTACTCCGATCAGATGAGCTTCAAACCCTTGTTTTTTGAGTTTCTGTATTTTTTGATTAGCATTAGAAAGCACTCTGAAAGCACCAGCAACTACATGAAACTTTTTTGATACCGTAGTAGGTATATTTGAATCTGATTCTGATTCGGTGTTTGCTTTATCTTTTACAATAGAAAGATTTACGGCAGGAAGTGGGTTTGAGATTTCAAAAGTAGCTTCTTGTATTCTATTTTCTATTTCCTGATTGGCTTTTTGCCATTCTTTATTGTTGTAGCTTATATTAGTGTCGCTCACTTGTTTTAACCCAAAAAATCCACCTACTCCTAATATTACAGCCACCGCAGCAGCATACTGTAAATAAGGGCGTTCACGACGTTTTTCGGGAGTAAAAGTAAGAGGTGTAACTTCTTCAATAGCTTCAACCTCTTCTTTATACACTTCACGCGTAATCGCAGGAGAAGCAAAAGATTGAAGACCAAAGGCTTCAGTGAGATAATTTACTTCTTGCAGTGGTTCAAACTGTAAAGTGTTTTCTACAGAAGTGTAAAACGTTCCTATTTTTGATAGTTCAATACGTTGACCTTGAGCCATTTTCTCTTGAAGAGATAAAACATAACGTTGAATTTTGGCAACTGCATCTGTATATGATATCTTTTCTGCGGAAGCAATATAATTAGCCAACAACCCATCATTGTTTTGTAATTGACTATTAAAAGAAATTAATTTTTGAGGAGGGTAGAATGTATTAGTTCCTTCTTGGATTGTAGCAGATTGACGCCTTGTCAAAAATGCTCCAAACCCAGGGAGTATTACGCATTCGTATCGATATAATAATTCACCTATATAATTAGCTGTGGTATTCATTGCCCCTTGTAAAATTTAATCTTTTAAATAGTCTTTGTAAAATGACTTTTCTGAGATAATCAAAGGTATAAAAAAATGAAAGTGATTTTAATTCTATACACTGAATTTATTAACAGTCGTGAATTTTTTTGTTTCTTGTAGAGATATTAGATCGAATATAAAAATATTAATTTTTTTATAAATGGTTGATTTCAAGTTTTCTTACTAGTATGTTTTTTTATAATTAAACCCATATGAATATCGAAAAATTATTTGCATTACTTACTCTTAAAAAAGTGACTAATCTAGGGGATAGTTCTATCAAAAAATTAATACGAGAAGTAGGTAGTGCAGAGGCGGTGTTATCTGAAAAAACAGATAACCTCCTCAAAATTGATGGTATAGGTAAGTATAGGGTTAAGAATATACATAAACTGGAATATCAAAAATTGGCAGAACAAGAGCTGAAATTTATTGAAAAGAATCATATAAATTATTTGATGTATGATGAACAGGAATATCCAGAAAAATTAAAACATTGTATTGATGGCCCTGTAGTCTTGTTCAGTCGAGGGAGAATTGATCTTCATAATAAGAAAATAGTAAGTGTAGTAGGTACACGAAAAGTAACAAGTTATGGGGTGCGATTTTGTGAGGAATTGATAGAAGCATTAGCGCCAATAAACCCTGTGATTGTATCTGGTTTTGCATATGGGGTGGATATTACTGCCCAATGTGCGGCAATGAAACATAATTTACAAACAGTAAGTTGCCTTGCGCATGGTTTAAATCAAATATATCCTAAAGCACATCAAAAATATAGTAAGAATATAGAGTGTAATGGAGGTTTTTTTACAGATTTCTATAGTACTGATACATTTGATCGCAAAAATTTCTTGAGCCGTAATAGAATTATTGCGGGACTTAGTGAGGCTACTATTGTAATAGAGAGTGCAGAAAAAGGAGGTTCTTTGGCAACAGCCAATATGGCAAATTCCTATAATAGAGATGTATTTGCAGTGCCTGGTAAAACATATGATCCATTGAGCAAAGGGTGTAATATGCTTATTAAGACACAACAAGCTCATATGCTTACTAGTGCAGCCGATTTGATTTATATGCTTAATTGGGAGATTGATAAAAAACAAAAGCCTGTAGTGCAGAAAAAATTATTTGTAGAGCTTGATGAACAAGAGAAAAAGATATATGATTTTTTAGAAAATCAAGGAAAAGAGCTGCTAGATAGTATTGCATTACAATGTAAGATTCCTACATTTAAAACAGCTTCTATTCTTCTTAATATGGAGCTTAAAGGAGTTGTAAAACCTTTGCCAGGTAAATTGTTTGAAGTAATTTGATGCTTGATAAACTCAGTAATGTGAAATTGATATATTAAAAATAAATAGTTGCTATAGAAAAATGAAAAGCTTAAAATTATTTCTCGCTCTGTTAGTGGTATGTTTTTTTGTAAGTTGTAGTCTTTTTAAAACAAAAATTGAAATGACAGATTATCAAAAAGCAGAAGAGATTAAATCTAAGATAGAAAGAGGTGATTTGATGTTGGGGATATTAGATAAGAAAGAAGTTGATAAAATGATTAATTTATATACCACATCAGCAAATTCAGGTAATTCTGATGCGTGGTATGCATTAGGTATGCTGTATTATATAGGTACAGGTGTAGATCAAGATGCAGAACGAGCAGTATCATATTTTCAACAGGCGGCAGACTCTGGGTATGGTATGGATGCTTGGATAAAATATATTAGAATAGCTTATTTTGCTGACCTTACAGATATTCCTGCAAAAACAATTATTGATTTAGTAAATACATTAGAAGAGAAAGATGCTAGTGGAGAAGTATACTTGCTAAAGGGGTATATGTTTTATAAAGGATATGCGTATGAGGAAAATTTAGAATTATCTTTTGAAGCACACCAAAAAGCTGCAGAAAAAGGGAATTCAGATGCTATGTTTGAATTATTCGTTTATTATGCTCAAGGAATAGGGGTGGAGGAAGATATCTCAAAAGCAATAGATTGGTGTTTTAAAGCAGCAGAAAGTAATAATAGAAGAGCGATATATAATTTAGGAGCGTATTATGCTACAGGGTATGAGAGTGTGTCAAAAGATATTGATAAATCAATAGAGTATTATATTAGAGCGGCTAATATGGGGCATGGAAAAGCAGCAGCTCAATTGGCGGCAATCTATACTATAGGGAAAGAGGTTAAAAAGGATGAAAAAAAAGCCCGCCATTTTTATGAGTTGGCATTTGAGAATGATTTTGATGTTGATATTTTCTTTGAAAACCTTGGATTAGAGGAAATACAAATTGACTAAGTATATTTTTTTAATACTTTACTTTTGTTTTTTAAAGTATGAAGGTCTCCAGATTAAATTGCCAAAAACAATCCTGAAGCGATCGTTCCATGATTTGCATAGCTTTAAGTCATTCCAAATGTGTTTGTATTCAATAAAGTTAATTTTTATTGGGTTGTTGGTATGAATGTTTTCGGTTAGTCCATTAGTCCATAAATGACTTTCTCTTCCTCTCTTTGAAAAGTGCCAAATAATTTATCCCATATGATAAGAACACCTCCATAGTTTTTGTCAATATATTTTGGCTAAGTTCTAAAATACATATGATCTAGTGCTATATTTTTAAAATTCATCCAAGTTTGATTCGAAGTGAACGCAAT
>NZ_PGUB01000110.1:0-13387 GCF_002924285.1 Aquimarina sp. I32.4
TCTAGGTAATTCCCTGTTTCCTTTGCCAGATTCAAGAAAGAAAATATCATCACTCTCTACAATACCTTCAAAACCATTAGGAACAGCCCCTTCAAAGGCACTTAATATCTTATGCCGCCAGTCAAATGAAGTTTGGAGACAGATACCTGTCTGTTCAGCACATTTCTTTATCGAATTGCCTAATAGCATATGGTACAAATAAACACTAAGCAAGTTCCCCTTTTTTAAACCAAAAGTAACTTTACCTGTAGTTTCCCTAAAATACTTCTTGCACGATTTACAAAAATAACGTTGCACACCATTAGCCTTGCCATTTGCACGGATATCGATGTCTTGACAATTAGGGCAATGTAGTGACTGGATTTGTTGCACCTCGGAATGAACAGTATACAAGTCAGGCTCTGAAGGATCGACCATAGATAATAGCTCCCTAATTACGGTCTCACGACCCAATTCATCTAGGCTTTTGAAAAATTCTGTGAAAGATTCTGGTACCATTTGCACTTGTTTTAAAACAAAGATAACTAGTTAAGTCGTATTATAGAATATAGCTTAAAAAAAAGAAAGGAAAGGATAAAGGAGTATATCGATATGATGTGTCTTCAAGCTCAAAAATAGCCATCGATACAGTAAGCTACTGTTATGATAAATTAGCAGTACATAAGGATGGTTCCCAATTTGCATATCTAGCAGCTCAAGATTCTACAGCAACAGATTCTTTGAGGTTTGAATTGTATTATTATAAAAATGGTAAACAGCAAAAAATAGTAAGTAAAGCAGATAAGAATTTGAAGAATAATTGGTTGTTGAGTAAAGATCAGGCCCCTTTTTTTTCTGACAATGGAGATAGATTATATTTCTATTCTAAACCAGCGGTTGTGTATGCACAAGACACTACATTGCTCAAAGATGAAATACCGCAAGTAGATGTTTGGACTTGGCAGGATAAATTAATTCAACCAGAACAAAAATCTAAATTCGAAGAGCTTACAAAAAAAGCATTTATATCTTATTATAATACAGAATCAGAAAAATATGTTCATATTCAGGATAAGGAAATTGAGAACCTTATTTTTGATCAAAATAAACAACAACAATTTATAATAGGATCATTAACCTCTCCCTATGATATCAAACGTTCTTGGGATTATCCTTGGACAAAGGATTTCTATGTAATTGATACCAATACAGGAAATAAAAAGATATTTCTTAAAAATAAGGGAACTCAACCTATTCTTTCTATAGATAATCAATATGTGTTGTATTATGATATGGAAGAACGACACTGGTTTTCTATAAATTTGGAAACTAGAAAAAAAGTAAACCTCACCAAAAAATTGAATGTAGCGTTCTATGATGAAGATGATGATCGCCCTGCATTACCCTCTGCATATGGGTTTGGAGGATTTGATTCAAAAGGAGACGCCTTACTCTATGATAAATTTGATGTTTGGAGAGTTACACTTTCGGGAAAAGGAGACCCTGTGAATATTACCCAAAACGGAAGAAAAAAGAATATCAGTTATAGAACAGAAATGTTGCATGCAGAAAAACAAGATCAAGCCTCTTATATTAATAAAGAACTATTGATTACAAGTTTTGATAACAAAACAAAAATATCAGGATTATATACCTTGAGAAAAGGAAGGTTAATAGAAAAGATCAAGCCGTCAGAATATAAAATTAATAGATATAAAAAGGCAAAAGACGCAGAAGTTTTTGTTTATAGTAAACAAAACTTCTCTACATTTCCTGATTTATATGTTACGACAGATACTTTTCAAACAGAAGATAAGATTACAGCAGGAAATACACACCAAAAAGAATATAAATGGGGAACAGCAGAATTGTTCTCATGGAAAACGTATGATGGTAAAAAATTAGAAGGGATTGTTTATAAGCCAATAGACTTCGATCCTTCTAGAAAATATCCTTTGATCACTTATTTTTATGAAAAAAGTTCAGACGGTTATCATAATTATTATGCTCCTAGGCCCAGTGCTTCTATAGTAAACCCTTCATATTTGGTAAGCAATGACTATATAATGTTTGTGCCTGATATTGTATATAGTGAGGGTAAGCCAGGAGCCAGTGCATACAATTGTATAGTATCGGGGGTAGAAGCCCTAGAAGAATTAGGATATATAGATAAGGATAATATAGGGATACAAGGACAAAGTTGGGGGGATATCAAGTTGCATATCTGGTGACAGTTACTAATAAGTTTAAAGCAGCGATGGCTGGTGCTCCTGTAAGTAATATGACTTCTGCTTATGGCGGAATCAGATGGAAAACAGGATTGAGTAGAGCATTTCAATATGAGCGAACACAAAGTAGATTAGGAAAAAACCTGTGGGATGGATTTGATCTTTATATAGAAAACTCACCGCTTTTTGGTATCCCTAAAATAGAAACCCCTTTGTTGATGATGCATAATGATAAGGATGGTGCTGTGCCCTATTATCAAGGTATAGAGATGTTTATGGGAATGCGTAGATTGCAAAAACCAGTATGGCTGTTAGTCTATAATGAGGAAGCTCATAACCTGAAGAAGGTAAAAAATAAACAAGATTTATCAATTCGCATGATGCAGTTTTTTGATCATTACTTAAAAGGTAAGCCTGCTCCCAGATGGATGACAAAGGGAGTCCCCAGAGTGCAAAAAGGTAAAGATTTTGGGTATGACTTAGATTCAGAAGAAATAACCCCAGGTGTTATGTCCAGTCCCAATAAATAAGATGCCACTTTGTACCATTACATTCATATTGGATTAATGTTTTGAATCCAATAGCAAAATGTGCTTGCAAAGAGCGTGTGTTACTTGTTGCGACCTCGGTAATCAATAAACGATAGTTCTTATGTAGTTCATTTTTCATACGTGTATATAGCCCCCTGAAAACACCTTGTTTTCTAGATACTTTATCAATACAAATTTGCCCCATTATTATATAGGGTACATTAGATGGTAGTTGATCATCAATCACAGTAAACATTGGTTTCAGGGTATTGATATCATTTTTAAAATCTTTATGCATACACAAGGCATATCCAATCACCTTATTTTCTTTTTTTGCTATAATATGAGGTTGTCGATAATTCATTTTTTTTAAAATAGCCAAATCATGTTGTACAGTAACAAAACCTTCTTTTTCAATTTCTATTTGAGAAATTGAAATTGGTAAATTATACTGCTGTAGCATTATGATTTGTTGTAACTCTATATCAGTAGTAGCAACGGTATAAATAATACTCATGATTGTTAATTGGATTATATCCTATGAATATAAAAAATATAAAGACTATTTGTTTTATTTTTGAAAACATTATGCAATTGCCAGAAAAACTTCAGAAAAAACTTCAGGATAGAGAGAAAAATAATGCACTCCGCAGGCTTCCTGAACGAGAAAATTTAATTGATTTTTCTTCCAATGATTACTTAGGATTGGCTCAAGAAAAGGATGTTTTTAATGAAGTACATCGATTTCTAGAAGAACAAAATATATGTGAGAATGGGGCAACAGGCTCTCGATTGCTATCAGGAAATCATAAGTTGTATGAAAAAACAGAAACATTACTGGCAAAGATTCATAATACAGAAGCTGCTCTATTGTTTAATTCTGGATATGATGCGAATGTAGGGTTTCTTTCTGCAGTGCTTCAACGAGGGGATATTGTTTTCTATGACGAACTAGTTCATGCTTCGATTCGAGACGGTATCAAAATGAGTAATGCCAAATCCTATAGGTTTGTGCATAATGATCTAAACGATTTACAAAAAAAGATTCACAAGACGAGATTAGACACAAAAAATCATACAGGAGTTGAGGTATATGTAATTACAGAATCAGTTTTTTCTATGGATGGAGACACTCCTGATTTGCGTGGTTTAGGATCATTATGTCAACAGTATAATTGCCGTTTTGTTGTTGATGAAGCACATGCCGTTGGAGTATTCGGAGAATGTGGAGTAGGATTGATACAGCAGTTGGAATTAGAGAGTCAAGTTTTTGCAAGAATCAATACTTTTGGAAAAGCAATGGGATGTCACGGAGCTGTAATTTTGGGATCTGAGAGCTTAAAAAAGTATTTAATAAATTTTGCAAGAAGTTTCATCTATACAACAGGGCTTCCCCCCCACTCTCTTGCAACAATACATGTCGTTTATCAACACCTTCTAGAAACAAATGCAATCAAAAAACTTATAGATAACATCACTTTTTTTAACTATAAAGCCATAGATCTAGATGTAGACTCAAAGTTTATAAAAAGTGATTCCGCAATACATTGTTGTCTCATTTTGGGTAATGAAAATGTGAAGGAAGTAGCATTGCAAATTCAAAAATCAGGATTCGATATAAAACCTATTTTGTCCCCAACCGTACCACAAGGACAAGAGAGATTACGTTTTTGCATACATTCTTATAATTCTACAGAAGAAATATCCAAAGTATTAGAACTACTTGCTACTTTTGTATAACAATACATAAAAAAGTGAAACTATTTTGACCAGGTATTATTCATGTAATAGAATGGAAAAAAAGAATCAAACAAACTATGAATAAAAAGATCTTTGTTACAGGGATAGGTACAGATGTTGGTAAAACTATAGCATCAGCAATTGTAGTAGAAGCATTAGAAGCAGATTATTTCAAGCCAGTACAGGCAGGAGATCTTGAGTATTCAGATACAGATAAAGTGCGGGAGTTGGTTTCTAATCCACAATCAAGATTTCATGGTAACAGTTATGCTTTAAAAACTCCAATGAGTCCCCATGCTGCTGCTGCAATAGACAATATTGTTATTGATGTAGATACAATCAATCTTCCTAAAGTTGATAATCATTTGGTGATTGAAGGAGCAGGAGGACTATTAGTACCTTTGAATGATCGGGACACAATTTTAGATATTATAGAATCTGATTATAAGGTGATTGTTGTTTCTAGACACTATTTAGGAAGTATTAATCATACATTGATGACCCTGCAGATTTTGCAAGAAAAAGGATTTGATGTGTCTATTATTTTTAGTGGAGAAGAACATAAAACTACAGAAAGCATTATAGAAAAAATGACAGGAGTTGCCATAATAGGACGTATTAATCATGAGCCCTATTTTGATAAAATGGTAGTTAAAGAATATGCAGAATTGTTTAAAGATCAACTAATAAAACTATAATTTCATTCAAGTATTTCTTTTATTCTTTTAATTTAAAATTTTCACTTTTGCTTAAACAAGAACTCATGACTTTACAAGAAAGAGATAAAAAACACCTTTGGCACCCCCTTACTCAACATAAGATTCATCCAGAAGCATTGCCCATTGTAAAAGCAAAGGGAGCAGTGCTCTATGGCGAAGATGACAAAACATATATAGACGGTATTGCCTCATGGTATACAGCTATGTATGGGCATTGTAATGATTATATTCTTGAGAAAGTACAACAGCAGATGCAACAATTGGATCAAATTGTATTTGCAGGATTTACTCATGAACCAGCAATTAAACTATCAGAAGCATTAATTAATATATTGCCTGATAATCAAGAAAAAATATTTTTCTCTGATAATGGATCCACGGCAAATGAAATAGGTATTAAAATGGCATTGCAATACCATTTTAATAAAGGAGAAAAAAGAAATACAATTATAGCTTTTGAAGACGGTTTTCATGGAGATACCTTTGGGGCAATGTCAGCTTCTGGTTTATCAGTGTATAATGGTCCATTTGAAGATTTTTTTATCAATGTAATACGTATCCCAACCCCTAGTTTTGACACTATAGATAGTGTTATAAAACAAATACAAGAATGTATAACAACCAATGAGGTAGCTGCATTTATTTATGAACCCTTGGTGCAAGGAGCCAATGCAATGCATATGTATGAGGCTAGATATCTGGATCAGATTCTAGGAATTTGCAAAGAGAATAATGTCATTACTATTGCAGATGAAGTAATGACTGGTTTTGGAAAAACAGGAAAAACATTTGCATCTGATTATATAGAAACCAAACCAGATATTATTTCGCTGTCAAAGTCGTTAACAGCAGGATTTGTTCCTATGGCAGTAACAAGTTGTACTCAAGATATTTATAATGCTTTTTTAGATGATTCGATAGGTAAAGCATTTTTTCATGCACATACATATTCTGCTAATCCAATTGCATGTTCGGTTGCTTTGGCAGCAATAGAACTTTTACAAAGTGAGGAGATTCAAAACAATATAGATAGAATAACAAAGTCTCATAAACAGTTTGATGCTCGAATCAAAAATCACCCCAAGGTGAAGATAACTAGACAACAAGGGGTAATCTATGCATTGGATCTTGATATAGAAATGGATCGATATGGTGAAAAACGCTATGAGATATTTGATCATTTTATGCAAAAAGGAGTTGCATTAAGACCATTAGGAAGTACTGTTTATATTCTAGCACCCTATGTGATAACTCAAGAACAATTAGAGAAAATATATAGTACGATCGATGAATTATTGGAAATTATTTGAAGCTAGATTGCGCTCTGTAAGGCAGTATCAATTTCAGTTTTAAATCTATCCTTATCATCTACAAAAAAAGCAATTTTTTTATACCTTTTTTGTGTTCCATAAAGTCCAATAAGAGTATTCTCTTCTTTTAGAGATAATATCATATTATGGCTTTCAAGCTCACCAAGAGGAGATAGTTTTTTAATACTAGGATCAGTTATAAGTTTGGTGGTAACTTCTATCGATTCGATATCGTTGATGTATACTGTAGTTTCACTTAAGATGCCATATCGTAGATGTAATTTGTCTCCATCAATAACAAAAGGCCTTTTGAGGATAGATTTTAAGAATCCAAAAATCTGGATACCAGAGTATATGCTTAATGAACTTGCAACCCAAGCAACAGTTATATTCCATTTTGATAAGAGTATATGAATTACAGAGGTTTCTATGCCAATAACTAATATAAAAGCCAGTAACAGAGAAATAGTTCCACTATTTTTATGATAGGTATATTCATTATCAGTTAGATCTCTTTTTTTCCAGAAGATAAACCCATAGTAGATAACAGCAAGTTCCATTGCTAGAAATACAGCGATTTTTTTAGGTAATATTTCCAGAGAAGTATCTTTGAGAACAGAAAAGAAATCTACTTCATATTTTGCATTAGTTTTAAATCGTTGTATAACCTTGCGTGCTTTATACAATATAAAAATAATTACTCCCAGTTCTACAAAAGGAAATATCCAGTTTTTTACCCAATGTAATAATGCTTGATGTTCTTTTGGGATAATATAGAAGGCAATGAATAGTCCTAATACAAAAAGCGGAACCGTTGTGGTTCTAGGGACATTTATCTTTTTAATCAATAAAAAGTAAATTATAGGAATTGTAAAAAGCAGATCAGCAGTTATACCAATTGATAACATGTTTGTGTTGGTTTCAAACACTTCTGATTTTGTGATCAAAATCATTGATAAGAAAAGGAGTAGAGGAACTCCAAAAGCTAATAAATTATTACTCGTCTTTGATAATACTGTCATTTTGTTCATAACCTAAGATATCAATTTGTTCATCTGTATC
The DNA here is from genome assembly GCF_002924285.1 of Aquimarina sp. I32.4. Taxonomy (NCBI): domain Bacteria; kingdom Pseudomonadati; phylum Bacteroidota; class Flavobacteriia; order Flavobacteriales; family Flavobacteriaceae; genus Aquimarina; species Aquimarina sp. I32.4. The sequence goes on from NZ_PGUB01000110.1 coordinate 7,569, forward strand.
ATCTACTATTACATACATTTCAGTATAGGACCATGTGTCATTTTGTTTGGTACCTACTACATATAATTGGGCAGTTCCTTTAGATCCTTTTATAGGGATCGAGATATCCGCAGACCCTATACTATTCTGATAAGATATGTTACCACTCATGATACCATCAGTTTCTATAGGCTCTCCTAAGATCGTCACAACATAATCATCATTATTTATTTTGGCAAGGGCATCTTGATGAGGAACAGATTGTGTAAACAATTCATTTACACCAAAAATAACAGAACCCAAAAAGACAAAAAATAGAATAATAATAGTAAGGCAGCCTCCCAAAGGAACAGCCCAACCCCAATTTCTTGCAAACCAACTTTTTTGCTGTACGTGATCATTCATAGGTGGTATTCTTTGTATATACTAATAAGTAGTCAAAAATGACATTTTGTTACCAAAAATAAGGGATAAATAATATAACTATTGAACAAGATAGAACAAACCCCTACATTTGACAAAAATTAAGAATTGCAACAGATAATATCAATAACCGGAATTTCTTCAATATCCCCTTTAGGAGTATCCTTTGGGGATCGCTTATGGCAACAATATAAAGACACATCACATTGTATTACTTTTGAAGATTTTGGCAGTGAAAAGACTCCTGTAGCATCACTTTTTTCAGAAGAGAAAAATAGGATTGAAGCCCTCAGAAACGAAAGCCCTCATTATACAGAATTAGATAATTCGGTATTGTTTGGAATTTTTGCAGCGCGCGAAGCAGTTAAAAACGCAGGATGGGAAGGAAATTATGATTTTGGAATCAATATAGGTTCTTCACGCGGTGCAACAGGACTTTTTGAAAAATATCATCAAGAATTTCTCAATACAGGTAAATCATCTACACTCAGTTCACCAACTACTACTCTCGGTAATATTTCCTCATGGATTGCTCATGATTTACAAACCAACGGACCACAAATAAGTCACTCAATAACATGTTCTACAGCATTACATGCTATACTTAATGGAGTAGCTTGGTTACAAGCTGGTTTGGCAGATCAATTTTTGGTAGGAGGTAGTGAAGCTCCGCTTACTCCATTTACCATTGCCCAAATGAAAGCCCTCAAGATATATGCATCTAATGATGAAGCAGTGTATCCTTGTCAGGCAATGAATTGGAATAAAAAAAGAAATTCTATGTTTCTGGGAGAAGGTGCAGGAGTAGCATGTATAGAAAAAGGAGTAAAAGAAAATGCCATAGCATTAATAAAAGGAATTGGTTATGCTACAGAACCCCTAAAACATAATATATCTATTTCTACAGAAGCAGACTGTTTTCAGAAATCTATGAAAATGGCTTTGGGAGAAGTTCCTATAAATGATATTGATGTCATAGTATTACATGCTCCAGGAACAGTAAAAGGAGATCAAGCAGAATATAATGCCATTCAAGCAGTTTTTGGGGATACTCTTCCTGCTTTGACCACCAACAAATGGAAAATAGGACATACATTTGGTGCTAGTGGGATTTTAAGTCTCGAACTGGCAGTATTGATGCTGAAACATCAAGATTTTATACCTGTTCCCTTTATGTCCTATGATAAATTTCCTAAGCAATTGAATAAGATTATGATAAATGCTGTTGGTTTTGGGGGTAATGCAGTAAGTATTTTGTTAGAACGGCCATAACCCTATAAAAAGCAATACTATTTACATCTATAATTTGTAGTAATAACAATAGAAATAAAAGACGGAAAAACCTTCTAAAGTATTAAAAAACAGTTGTGTTACGAGTATATTGTGTAGTGTTTGAAAAAAGCAGGCATAATTCGTATCTTGAAGAGCCAGAAAAGTTTTTTAAACTATTTAAAAGGTTTTTAGGAATAAAGTAGTGATATTTGTCAGCAAAGTTTGTAGCTTTTATAGTCAAGAGCAATTCAGATTTTTTTACATTTTAATTATTGATGATTTATGAGCATTATTAGACACGATTGGACAGAACAAGAGATTCTTGGTATTTACAATATGCCTTTAATGGATTTATTATATAAGGCAGCAACAATTCATAGAGAATGTCATGACCCAAATACAGTACAGGTATCTACACTGTTATCGATTAAAACAGGAGGGTGTCCAGAAGATTGTGGATATTGTCCGCAAGCTGCAAGATATCATACCGACATAGAAGGTAACGACTTGATGAGTGTGCGACAAGTAAAAGCTCAGGCACTTCGTGCAAAATCTTCAGGTAGTTCAAGAGTATGTATGGGTGCGGCTTGGCGTAATGTTAAAGATGGTCCAGAATTTGAAAATGTATTAGAGATGGTACGTACAATCAATAAATTGGATATGGAGGTGTGTTGTACTTTAGGAATGATTACTGAAAACCAAGCTCAGCGATTAGCAGAGGCAGGGTTATATGCTTATAATCACAACTTAGATACCTCAGAAGATTATTATAAAGAAGTAATTTCTACCCGTGGATTTGAAGATCGTTTAAAAACGATTGAGAATGTTAGAAAAACCAATGTAACCGTATGTAGTGGTGGGATTATTGGAATGGGAGAAAAAGTTGAAGATCGAGCAGGAATGCTGGTTGCTTTGTCTAGATTAAGCCCACAGCCAGAATCTGTTCCTATAAATTCTTTGGTAGCTGTAGAAGGAACACCAATGGAAGAGCAAGAGCCTGTATCTATGTGGGATATGATTAGAATGGTAGCAACTACTCGAATTGTAATGCCAATAACACAAGTAAGACTTTCTGCTGGTAGAACAGAAATGAGTAGAGAAGGACAAGCGATGTGTTTCTTTGCAGGAGCAAATTCAATTTTTGCAGGAGATAAATTGTTGACAACTCCTAATCCAGATGTACATCAGGATATGGAAATGTTTAAAACGTTAGGATTAAACCCTCAAAAACCTTTTGTTAAAAAAGCACAACCAGAAACAATAGAAGCAGAAAATTCTAAGTTTCACCCTAAAGGAGAAAAACCTAAATGGACAAGACCACAACATACCATTGATAGAAATGAAACGGCAAAACAGAAGAGTAAAGAGATAAAAAAAGAAGCAATAGCAGATAAGTAAATCTTTTACAGAAAAAAATTAAACCTGTAATCTTAAGATATAATTATATAGACTTACTTTTAAAGTACATTTCATAGTAGTCAGTGAAATTGAATTTAGAACAAATACCAAGGGTAAAAACAATTACCAAAGAGAAATTTCTTAAAGAATATGTTCAATTACAAAAACCAGTTGTAATTGAGCAGCTGATTATGGATTGGCCTGCGTATAAAAAATGGGATCTTTCATACATTAATTCTGTAGCAGGAGATAAAACAGTGCCTTTGTATGATGATAGGCCTATTTCATCAGAATTCAAGTTTAATGAAGCTCATACTAGTATGAGAATGAGTGAGTATTTAGGTTTGCTAGAAAAAGGATCAACCAATTATCGTATATTTTTATATAATCTACTTAAGGAGGCACCAAAACTTCAAGATGATTTTAAATACCCTGATGAAATAGGGTTAAAATTCATGAAAAAACTGCCTTTTCTCTTTTTTGGAGGAAAAGGGTCTAAAGTGTTTATGCATTATGATATAGACCTAGCTAATATTCTTCATTTTCATTTTCATGGAGAAAAACAATGCATCCTGTTTCCGCCATCAGAAACAAAATTCTTATATAAAGTACCTCATGCATTAATATCGCATCAGAACATTGATTTTAATGCTCCAGATTTCAATAAATGGCCAGCATTACAACATGCCAAAGGATATATTACAAATTTAAAACACGGTGAAGCATTGTACATGCCAGAAGGATATTGGCATCAGATGACCTATTTAACTCCAGGGTTTTCTATGAGTATTCGTTCTGTATCTAGAAAGACAACCAATTTCATAAAAGCTACCTATAATTTTTTTATAATGAGACATTTTGATAACCTTATGCGCAAAACTAGAGGGCAGAAATGGATAAATTATAAAAATGAAGAAGCAATTCTACGAACCAATAAAAGAAACGGGTATTCATAAAAAGAGTATAGAATGTATATCCTGTAGTATGTTTTATTTGAAATAGTATTAAGAAGTGAAATAAGTTTGCTTTGCCTCTTAAAAATGATTGTAATGAATATTCTCAGACTTCTATTATTAATCAGCGCTTCTCAAGGATTTATTTTTGGAGCAGTCATTTTATAATCCCCATTTTTTAGAACCAAAACCAATAATTATTTAGGGTATTCTGTAGTATTGCTTTCTGTGTTGATGCTGAATATGTTTATGGATAGTATAGGAGTGTTCGATACTTATAAAGAACTAAATATACTTGATGATATAGAATGGGTTTTTCTTTTCCCAGTGATGGTCTTCTTTTATATAACCAAGTTAATCAATAATGATATACATAACAGTAAAAAATTGAAATGGCTATATGTGCCAATTGCGATTTCAATACTCCTTAATATCATTTTTACTATAGAAGTTGACTATGGATTTAACATATTAAACATAGAAGAATATTATTCAATAATATTCGAGATAGAAGAAATAAGTTACTATATGTTTAATCTTCTGTTGATGATATGGTTATATATTCTTATAAAGAAAGCTCCATTAATAGGTAACGAAGAGAATGTAAAATGGGTTCGTTTATTGTGGAGTAGTATGTTTGTAATCACAATTATCTGGATTGTATTAGGTAGTATAGAATTTTTTTGGATAGAAGGAGAATATGTTTTTGAAGGGGTGTTGGTTGTGGTGCTTTCGTTTTTTATATATTGGATTTTTTATAATGGGATTTATCGATTAAAACTAGCCAAAGATCAAAAAGAAATTTTAGAGATATTAAATAAAAAAAACTTCTCCCTTAGAAAAGAGAATTCTGAACATCAAATTGATGAAGAGGTTGAAACAAAGAATAATCATGAGGTTTTAGAAGGATTTTCTAGGGATAATAGATACTTCAAAAAGCTAGAATTTATGTTGTGCGATCAGCATGTTTATAGAGACCCTGATTTGAGCAGAGATCTTGTGGCAGAAGAGTTAGGTATTAGTCCTGGGTATCTTTCTCAGATTGTAAACTCAATAACAGATAAGAATTTTTCGGCATACATTAATTCATTTAGAGTAGAAGAGGTAAAACAAATGATAGTGGATCCTGATTTTCATAAATATAGTTTATTGGCAATAGGATTAGAAGCAGGTTTTAAATCAAAGACTACATTTTATAAAACATTCAAAAAAGAAACAGGGAGTACACCAAGTGAATTTAGAAAAGAACGACAATAAAAGTAAGTCCCGATTTATTAACTCTTAATGAAACGGAACACTCGCATGATTTATCATTTATAGTTTTGATGAAGAATTAAAACTTTAAAAAGATGAATGAGAGAGTAAGAAAAGAAATTTATATTGCATATTGTGTCAAATTTCTTGTTGTTTTTTATGTGGTATTTTGCTTTGCGGCTTGTGAATCAGACGATGATACTCACTATGTAGAAAAATCTAAAAATGGCTTTTGGTTTATAGAAGATAAGGGATACATAATTGAATTTACAGAAGGTAAAGATGTATTGTATACTATATCCTCTGCTGGATGTGCTATTATGGAAACTGATTTTAAGCCTGAAGAATTAGGAGGGTTGCGTATAGAACAGATAAGTGATAATGAACTGTTATGAACCTCAGATCTTTTTGTTTCAGAAATAAAGATGACTAGGTTACAGAATCAAAATGAACTTTGTTTACCAGTAGTTTAGCCCCCAATAAGTTCGGAGTGTTCTTTTAAATTTCAAACTAATACATTTGAGATATGAAATACAAGAA
>NZ_PGUB01000111.1:0-13322 GCF_002924285.1 Aquimarina sp. I32.4
TTATTTCTTCTTCTCACAACCTAAAAATAAGGATTTTTAAAACAAAAGATAAACTAATTTATGCTCTTATTAATAACCCTTGTATATAATACAATGCTATTGGCGGGTTTATCAAAAAACCAAAAACTCCTGCTCCCAACATATTCCAAAATGAAACAGCTAGAAAAAAATATATTGGCCACTTATATTCTAGCACCCATTCTTTTGCTTCCAACAGTGTCCAATTTTCCCAAATTTCATATCCTATTAAGGTGAGAGGCACAACCTCTAATGCACTAAAGGTTGCTCCTAATGCTATTGCATGAACTGGGGTTCCCGAAAAATATAAATGATGTAATGTTCCTATAATTCCTCCTGATAGAAATATAATGGCTGATAAAACAGTAACTCTACCTGCTGTTTTTTCTTGTATAAGTTTCATTTTGGTAAATAAGAAAGCAATAACAACCGTTGCAAAAACCTCAAAAAACCCTTCTACCCATAGATGTACCAGCCACCATCTCCAATAATTGATCACTGATAGTGATGAATTTTCACCATACATCAATCCTGAAAAGAAAAATGATCCAATGGCTATAACAGATATTAGAAATAAGATCAATAGATTCCTTGTATTATCCCTACGTCTGATACCTATCATTATATGTCTACCTACAAGTAGTACCCACAATATCAATCCTACTCCCAATAATAGTTGCCAGAACCTACCTAGATCCATATACTCATATCCTTGATGACCAAAGAAAAAATTGGTTGTTAGCTCCAAATATTGTTTTACCCCTAGCCACTCTCCTACCATAGAACCTAATACGACTATTAGTATGGTGATAAACAAAAAATTAATCCCGAATTTTTGAAACTTTAGTTCTCTATTACTTACAAGCGGAGCAATAAACAGCCCTGTAGATAACCACGCTGCCGCTATCCAAAAAATAGCTAATTGAGTATGCCATGTTCTACTAATTGAATATGGGAGATATTTTGACAATTCAAACCCAAAAAATGCTTGCCCTTCTACACTGTAATGAACTGTAACAATTCCTAACACAACTTGTAAAGCTATTAATAGACTGATTACCAAAAAATATTTTAATGTTGCTTTTTGAGAAGGAAATAATGTTATTCCCTTTAATGGGTTACTATCTGGAATTTGATGATCTTCATTTTCTACATGTGTACTTCTGATATGATACCATACCATGATAGCTATAAAGAATAGTAACAATATAATAGAAAAACCTGACCATATCTGAGCATCTATGGTTATTGTATTATTTATCAATGGTTCATGTGGCCAATTAGAAGTATAAGTAACGGTATCTCCTAGTCTATTGGTTGATGCCGCCCAAGAAGTCCAAAATAAAAATGCATTGAGGTCATCTAACTTTGATTCATCTACCAACATTTCTTTTGGTATAGCATACTCCTCATGCCCTTTTGAGAATATCTCTTTATAATGAGCTGCATTAGAGAGAATGGCTTCTTTTCTGTCTGCTGTAATCCATATATTTTTTGTTATTGTGTCATAGGTATTAGTTTTGATCAAGCTCTGTAACCGTCCTTTTAACTGTCCTTGGTGTTCTTCTGATAGGTCTTTATATTCGCCTTTAAACTGTAAAGCCCATTTATCTAATAGAAATATTGCTTCTTTATGAATCCAATCTGCAGACCAATCGGGTGCTACATAGCTTCCATGCCCCCATATGGAACCAACTTCCATCCCGCCAATAGATTCCCATACATTTTGCCCTCTTTGTATATTTTGTTTGGTAAACAAAACTTCATTGGTTCCTGTTATCAATACCTTTTCTGGTATTGGGGGTTGCTCTTGATATATTTTGACTCCTACCCAAATCAAGGCGACAAAAGAAAGTGTTATTACGGTTATAAACCCTATCCATATTTTTTTCATAATATTTGTTTTGGTTTCTATAATTTGTTAGAAGCAAAACTAGGATCTACGCCTTCCCTTTTTTATGATCCGGATCATATTACCTAGAATCAATCTGAATACTACTGATTCTGATTATTCTATTAAGACTACCTCTTTAAATTATTTTTCCTTACTCCACGCCTCAAAAAATAATTCAATTCAGATCACGGTCATTTCAATAAAGAATAGTTATTAATACAAAAAGAAAAACCGACAACATTAATGTTATCGGCTTCTCTATCTTATTTTTCACTTAGTAATCTAAGTGAACAGTATTTCGTATTGATGATTGATTATCAATGTCATTCCCATGAAAACAAGCATTCAAATATTGATTAAAAGAACTACTGCCACCTTAGGAATGACATACTATTACAAACAATTAACTGTCTATTAATTTATTGTTTAATAAAACGTGTTTTATATACTACCTTTCCTTGATAACGTACTACGATAAAGTACATCTTACTTTCTATTCCTTGCACTCTCAGTTCATTTCCTTTAGTAACAGTACTTAGTACTTTTCGTCCTTGGATGTCATATACTTCTAACTGAACTGATTTATTTTCTAGTTCTGTCGATCTTTTCAAGTATAATGTCTCGCTTACAGGATTAGGATATGTAGAAACTTGAATACTTTTTTCTGTATTTTCTTGTACGATTTGCCTTGCAGTTGATTCTGTACCAAAAAACTCTATTTCTGCTACTTGAAGAATTGATCCACTATTATTTGTTAATGATAACCTATAATATGAGTATGCCGCTGCTCCTTGTACAGTAAAAGTTCTTTTTTGCCTTCTGCTTGTAAAATCTTCATTATTACGTTGATCTAGTGTAACCCATGAGGTACCATTTACAGATCCTTGCAATGTCCAATTTTTTGGATCTCTCTCTGGTGCATCATTACCAGAAGTAATTGTATATGATGACAACTTATATGTTTTTGTTGCCTGATACTGTACCCATCCACTATTATGAAAAGTAAGGTATTTGGTACTCGCTTTATTATCTATTAGGTTGTTAATTCCTTCACGAGCTGGTGAATCTGCATGCTCATCAGATATTACACCCCCATCATTTGTAATATCAACTTCTCCAGCAGGAACACTTCCTCCATCAGAGCAATCTAATACCCATGGATAATCACCATCATAATCTAAATTCCCACTACTATTGATAAAGCTTTTGTATTCGTTCCATACTTGCTCTACCCCTTTTCCTAAAATACGTTGAAATGATGCATCAAAAGACCATGATTGTCCTAAATCTTTTGCTTCTTTATTAAATTTATATACAAAGTTTTTATCATACTTCTGAGATACATAGTGTAAAAAGAAACCTGTAGTTGTATAGCCTCCTAACCATCGTCTACTATTATTGATATCTGGGGTTCTAGTCTGGTGGAACCCTGCATGAATTCTCACTGCATCTGCAACACCTTCAAGACATGCCCAAAAAGGTGATGAACCATCATAAGTTCCCCCAGTTACTGGAACATTTTGATATCCATGGGTAACCTCATGATACAAAATACCATCTATTTCATCTTTTATAACTTGAGGATCATTTCCTGAATCTCTATATATTTTTGCTAAATGTTGTGTGCTTACTGCAATACCAATGGCATCTCCATCTCCATATTTATACGCTACAAAATCTTCATTTTTAAGCTCAAATGTCAATTGTCTGAACCTTGGGGCATTTGATGATTTTCTGTATAAAATTTTTGCCACGTCCAAACAACGTTGTTGCATATGGCTTTTGGCATCAGGAATAACTTGATGAAATATTTGTGAACCTATTGTCGTACCATCTAAATCTTTAAAAATTATTGTTGGAGTTAAAAAGTCATTACCCCACTCACAGGTATCTGTTCCTCTAGGGGTTACCGTTATATATCCTCTTCTAGTAGCTACATCAGAACCAACACTATTTATAACTTTTAATGTTACATCATATTTACCTGCACTAGCATACCCTATTTTTGGGTTTTTCACTGTGCTAGAAGCTGGGTTTCCTCCTGCAAATGTCCACTCATATCGTTCTCCTCCTGTAGATGAATTAGAGAAAGTTACCTGATTTCCTTCTATAATAGTAGTTTGGCTAGTAGAAAACGAAGCTACTGGAGCATCGACAACAATATCTGTAGCTTTTCCTATCAATTCTACTTCTGATAGTTGTAAAATTGATCCACTATTATTGGTAAGTGTTAATCGGTAGCTTTTAAAAACCCCAGCATTCTGTACAGTAAAAGTTCTTTTTTGTCTTCTATTTATAAAATCTTGGTTGTTTTTTTGATCAATCACTGTCCAATTAGTTCCATTTATAGAACCTTCTAATGTCCAGTTTTTTGGGTCTCTCTCAGGAGTATCATTACCAGAAGTAATTGTATATGATGATAACTTATATGTTTTTGTTGCTTGATACTGTACCCATCCACTTTTATTAAAAGTAAGGTATTTGGTATTGCTATTATTGTCTATTAATTGATTAATTCCTTCTCCATTTGGAGAATCCTGATGCTGATCAGAAACAATACCACCATCATTGGTAATATCTTCATCTGTAACTGGGTTACCACCCCCGCCTGCGCAGTCTAAAACCCAAGGGTACACACCGTCATAATCTAGGTTTCCATTACCAGAAATAAAGTTTTTGTATTCACTCCATACTTGTTCTACTCCTTTTCCGATAATACTTTGAAATGATGTATCAAAAGACCATGTGTTTCCTAAGTCTTTTGCTTCTTTGTTAAATTTATACACAAAGTTTTTATCATATTTTTGCGATACATAATGTAAAAAGAATCCTGTAGTTGTATAGCCTCCTAACCATCTTTTATTATTATTCGAATCTGGGGTTCTAGTCTGGTGGAATCCAGCATGAATTCTCACCGCATCTGCAATACCTTCTGTATACGCCCAAAAAGGAGATGACCCGTCATAGGTTCCTCCTGCCGTTGGAGAATGATTATAGCCATGTGTTACCTCATGGTATAAAATACCGTCTATCTCATCTATTATTACTTGTCCGTCATTACCAGAATCCTGATAAATCTTACTTAAATGTTCTGAACTTACTACAATGGTCAATTCATTATCCCCTTTAAGTAAATACGCTACAAAGCTTTCTCCATTACTATTTTTTTTCTGAATATTAAAACCTAGTTTTCTAAACTTAGGAGCTTCAGTAGAGCTACGATACAATATTTTTGCAACATCAAGACATCGTTGTTGCATATACTGTTCTGGATTAGGAATTTTTTGGTGAAAAATTTTAGAGCCTACTGACCCTCTATCTGTGTCCTTAAAAACAACAGTTGGAGTCAAAAAATTATTCCCCCATTCACAAGGTTGTACATTAATTGATTCTGTCTTTTTGAAGTATTTTTCGGGGGTGGGTTTTTTTCCCGAAACCATAACTGCTGCCATCATACTTAGTCCAAGTATGACTTTTGTTTTAGTTTTCATGTTGAGTTTATGTTTCGTTTCTTATGGGTAAGAAACTATTTGTATGAAGGATTAAAATTACTTATTGCAAAGCTAAAAACTCATTTTACGTATAAATTCAGTGAATATTTTTGTGAATATTTCGATAAAAAGTTTTTTTTACTTTTAAAAACTAAAAAAAACATCCTTACCCGTTTTTTTTCAGAAAGTTATTAGTCTTATCTCTCCATATTTTTATCTTGAAAAAATAGAAAAACCTTTTAATTCAATCAATTAAAAGGTTGTCGTAGTGCAAATAAGCTTTTTGTAATCTCTTAAAATAAACATAAGTCTTAGTATTCATCATGAATTTATACTAAGGGTAGTTTTATTCAGAAAACAATTTATGTAGAGAGTATATCTGATATACGAAGTAATTCTTTATTAATTCCGTGATCTTCTTGTAGTCCAACATCAAAACTTGTGGCTGAAATTTTATTATCTATAATCCCTACCATTACATTTTTTTTACCATCTAAAAGTAATTCTACTGCTTTTACACATAATCTACTAGCCAAGGTTCTATCAAAACAAGAAGGTGACCCTCCTCGTTGCATATGTCCTAATACAGTAACTCTTACATCATAATCTGGTAAGTTTTCTGTCACATAATCTGCCAACTCAAACACGTTCTTTCCTGTTTTATCTCCTTCGCTTACCACAACGATACTAGATGCTTTTCCTGAGCGCTTACTTCTCTTTAATGATTCTAATAATCGATCAAGCCCTAAATCTTCTTCGGGAATTAAAATTTCTTCTGCACCTGCACCCACTCCGCTATTTAGCGCAATAAAACCTGCATCTCTTCCCATTACTTCTATAAAAAACAACCTGTCATGAGAACTAGCGGTATCTCTTATCTTATCTATGGCATCGATCACTGTGTTTAATGCTGTATCGTATCCTATTGTATAATTAGTTCCTGCAATGTCATTATCAATTGTACCAGGAACTCCAATTACTGGAATATTATATTCTTCACTAAATATCTGCCCACCTCTAAAGGTCCCATCTCCTCCTATCAATACCATAGCATCTACTCCAATTTCCTTGAGATGATCTGCAGCTTTTTCTCTACCTTCGGGTGTCATAAAATCTTTGGATCGTGCCGATTTTAGTATGGTTCCTCCCATACTTATAATATTACGTACACTTCTAGCATTCATAATACTATAATCTCCTTCTATCATACCTTGATACCCTCTATAAAACCCTATACATTTTACATTATAATATGCACATGCTCTTGCTACTGCACGTATTGCGGCATTCATTCCAGGAGCATCTCCTCCCGATGTCATAACACCAATAGTTCTTATCTCTTTGGCCATACTTAGCTATTTATTCAATAATTTTGAGATTATACTAATCTGTTGGTTAGTTCTTCTTTTCTGTAAAGTTAATAAATTCAGGAGTCTTTATTCTGGTTGTATCTTTTGGCTTTGAAATAGAGTCTTTTACCTTTTTATTTTTGAATATTTTGGTCCATAATTCATTAAAATTATCAAAATCTACCGAATAGGATAAACCTACCCCTTGTTCATACCCTTGGTTTCCTGAACCTATATATTGAATTGTATTTTCTCTATTAAAAATTTTTCCTCGTAGTGTTCCATCCTCATTAAACAAATATTCTACTTCAACATCTCCTACAACATTGGATTCATTGACCCCTCCAATAGGAACCCCAACTCTACCATTAATTAGAATACGGTTACTAATCTGGGTAGAGAGCGTTAATCCAAATTGATCTGCATCTTCTTGATCCAGATTACGTACTCCTTGTACATAGTTTAACCCTACCTGAAACTTATCATCTTCATCAGAGAATATCCCGTTAAACAAGCTTGATGCACGTTCTGCCACCAAACCACCAGTTAAGGCATTGGCATCAAATGTTCCGTTATAAAACTGCCCTGATGACACCAAAGAGAGTGCTTGTAATTCTTTGTTAGACTGATCACTAAGTTTATAATCTAATTCGCTTTTTACAATAGAACTCAAATTAGGAAACTCTATATTGAAGTTAACATTGGGTTGTATTAACTGTCCTTGCAGGTCTACTACTACTTCTACTGGTATTTTACGATTTACAGATGAGTTTTCTAGCAATATTGCTGGGTTTGCTTCTGTTTTATACACTGCACTTAGATCCAGAACTGCACGAGAAGGACTCCCATCCCAATTAATAGTTCCTCCTTCTCTAACGGTAAATAGTTTTTCTACAAAGGCTCCATATCTAAAATTATAAGTTCCTTCATACGCCACAAAATCCCCCCACATTTTAAATTTTCCGTTGGTATTGATCTCAATAAGTAATGTCCCTGCACCACGTCCTTTTAATGAGCTACCTGTATTCTTATCTACTACAACCTCTACTTCTGCTTTATCATTTACATCTAATTCAAAATTAAGTTCTAATCCTTTTATATCATCAAGGATAATTTCTTTTCCTGCCAATCTTGCTCTTTTTTCTTCGGGACTCAAAAAGTGAATATAAGAGTTATCCCCTATCGACTCTGATTCATTTAATGGAATTTTGAAAATAGTTCCCTTTTCTGTAGCGGCATTAACATCTATAACCAATTCATCTGTAGGTCCTTTTATGGTTGCTTCTCCGCTAATGAAACCTGTACCATAATACAACGATTCTTCGTCTTCTTTTGTGTCTAATACCAATAGTCTCTCATCAACAAACAACTCTAATCCCATCATCCATCTTGAAAAATTCCTATGTGCTATATACCCTCCTAAGACTCCTTCTGTTTTATATTTTGTATCGGTAATATTGATATTATCAAAATTAAACTTTCGTTTTTCTAATAGCACTCTAGCGTTTTCTTCAAAATCCAAATCTACATTAAGGTATGGGATTGTAAGTCCTGCTCCATTCAAATTGAGTACTCCATTAATCTCTGGATTTTTGTAGCTGCCTGATATTTTTGCATTTCCTGATACAAAGCCTCGAAGTTTTTTAAGTACAATACCTCCCAAAGGGCTGAATTCTGAAATATTAAATTGATCTAATGCTACATCTACATCTATCGAAGGGTTATTCTTTGAAACATTAATAGCTCCAATTGCAGACAATGTTTTTTGTTTCTCAGGGTTAACTAATCGTGTATTAACTGTATATTCTGTAAGGTCTTCGTTTCCTGAAAAATTAAGTCTTAATTCTCCCAAAAGAGTTTTATTAATTCCTAAATCATGGATTGTAATAGTAGAACTAGGAAAATAAACACCTTCTTCTTGTAATATAGATAAATCTCCATCGACTCTACCAGAAAAATTAAGGCTATCAATTCTAGGTGTAATCTTATCGAGATCTACATTCTTAAAAACAGCTTTGATGTCTTTATAATCCTTACCTCTGGCAGTACCACTAATTTTGATTTTCTCATTCAAATAATTAAGAATAATCGGTTGTATATCAATATTCTTAAAATCATTGTCAAATATGATTTTATTATTTTCTTTATTTTTATCCTTATTAGCAAACCATGTATAGCCTTTATAAGTAAAGTCAGATTTTCTTAGTCCAATTACAGAATTATTATCCTTATTAATCGTATGATAAAACTCTAAATTAAAATTATCTTTATTACCCTTACCGCCTTTGAATTCTGAGTGCATAAATAACGTATCTTGTAAAGTCACATTAATCAAGCTAAATTCAGAAACATCATAATATTTGGAATTAATACTATCGATGGCTACATAGGTATTAAATAATGGGTTTTTGTTATCTATCTGAACATCTACTTTATTCATAAAATTATCAAAAACCTGAATAGATGGTGATTTAAAAGTTAGTTTAAATTCTGATTCATTACTTTCTACTTTACCTTTGATAATGGTATTTGGAGCGAACTGAACTTCAGGAAAAAACACATCTACAATTTTATTATAAATAGTAAAATTAAACTCCATAAATTCATCGTCTGTAATTTCTGTAGCTTCAAAATTAGTGTAGAGACTTCCTATAGAGTTTCTAAATAAGTCATATACGTTTTCAAATCTAAATACTCCTTTTACATTACCTTCTACAATATCTGGGCTATTGATTGTGATAGTTCGTACATCATCATCATCAAAGCTTGATGTGATATCAAAGTCTTCAAAATAATATCCTGCATCTTGATTTGTATACAGTGTTTTTTCAAAAGAAATAGTTCCAAAAGCATCATTAATTCCTGATCCTTTTATATTCATATATACATCTCCATTAAAAACAGAAACACTATCTCTGGTAAATAGATTTACCTTCTTAAGGTCTATATGATCTACATAGGCTCTAAAATTATAATTATGTATTTCTTCTGATAAATCAGCTACCCCACTAAAGTTAAATCGCACATTAGGGTCTTTGGAATCTAGAACACCATCAAACACTCTGTCTTTAAGGTTTCCTCGGGCTTTGATATTAGTGTATGTGTATTCATTAAAAACCAATTTACTGATATCTCCTTCTATTTTTGTATCAAGGCTCTCTAGAGTAAAACCATTTCCGTCTACATGAATATCAAAGGCTGCATTGCCTATTGATTTTTTTCCTAACAATTGACCAATATTAAGGTTATTAGACGTTATATTCCCATTATAGGCTACTTTCTTCATGTTATCAAGGTTTTCTAACAATACAAAAGCATTCATCTTTCCTAATCGTGAGAACAAATTCATATCAACATCTACATCTTTTATAGTTACAATAGTATTACCTACTGCTTTTACACTTCCAAATTGATATAATTGTCTAGGTAGTGATTTACCTAACACACGAGGAAGAAGATTTACCAAGTCATAGTAATTACTCGTCAAATTAGTAAAATCACCTTCTAGTTTAAATTTTGATCTATTACTTACCGCGTTTTTTATCCTAATATCTCCTCTTATCACAGATCTATCTAACCCATAAATATCTGCATTGATTATTTTAAAATCATTGAGCTTACCTTTGACCAATGTATTTTGGAGCTTTATTGTCTGATCTTTTCCAAACTCTTTATAAAAAGGGATTAAATCATTTGTAGTAACTAAAGCTCTCTCAAAATTTGCTTGTATATCTACTTTATTTACAAAATCACTCAAACCATCTCGTTCGTAAGAAAATAATATTTCTCCTTCTACTCTGGAGCCTTCTGTTTCTATAACCAACTCTTGAAAATCCATATTTTCTGGAGTGATAGAAAAACAAGCTTGCAATTTAGATATCTGTAATCCTCTAGCGTCATAAAATGACAAACCATCTATATTGATATACACATCTTCTCCTTCTACCAATAAGCTTTCTGCATCAAGAATAATATTACTATAATCTACAATTTTATGAGTTCCTAAATTCTCATTGGTAAAACTATAGCTGCCTTGTTGTAAACTAATTTCTTTTGTAGATAATACAAATTTATTTTTTGAAGGTGTTTTTTTTCCTGTATTGAATTTTCTTACAAAGGTCATGAGGTTATCACTATTCTCATCTTTGTAAATTTTCATGGTAAAGATTAAATCTTCTATAGCTACTTTTCCTAGTTTTGGCTGCCCTTTAGAAATTTCTTTGAAGCTTAGAATAGAAGTCTCTATACTTCCTGCATATAATAATGTATCCTGATGGTGGTCTTTTATCAAAATTTCTTTCAGGCTTACATTACCTGCATATGTTAACTCAATACGCTCAATATTAATGTCTACATCATAGGTTGTATTCAGGTAATTGGTAAGTTTTTTACCAAAATGTGTCTGCACTGCGGGAATAGAAAACAGTACTACTAACAATACAAATAGTGACAAAAGGACCAAAAATGTCCTCAACAATATTTTCTTAAATTTCCTGATACGTTTTATTGTTTTAACTTTGTTGACAATATTAACAATTTCTATGCCCTTTTCCTCATAATGATTCCACAAAAAACATACATTCTTGGTATCGAATCTTCTTGTGATGATACTTCTGCTGCTGTATTATGTAATGGACAGGTATTATCCAATGTTGTTGCATCCCAAAAAATACATGAACAATATGGTGGTGTTGTACCTGAACTAGCTTCTAGAGCACACCAACAAAATATTGTTCCTGTAATAGATCAGGCTATCAAACAGGCAAATATATCAAAAGAAGATTTACATGCAATTGCTTTCACGCAAGGCCCTGGATTAATGGGTTCTTTACTTGTAGGCACCTCTTTTGCAAAATCTATGGCTTTGGCTTTGGATATTCCTTTGATAGATGTAAATCATATGCAAGCGCATATTCTTGCTCATTTTATTGAAGAAAAAGATACTAGCGCTCCAGAGTTTCCATTTTTGGCTATGACGATAAGCGGTGGACATACACAAATCGTTAAGGTCACTGATCATTTTGATATGGAAGTCATAGGTGAAACCATTGATGATGCTGTGGGAGAAGCATTTGATAAAAGTGCAAAAATATTTGGCTTACCATATCCTGGTGGCCCATTGATCGATAAATACGCTCAAACAGGTGATCCAAAAGCATTTCCTTTTCCTAAACCAAAAGTAGGTGATCTCAATTTTAGTTTTAGTGGTCTTAAAACATCGGTACTCTACTTTGTTCAGAAACAGCAAAAGGAAAATCCTGATTTTGTTCAAGAAAATCTTGAAGATATTTGTGCTTCGCTACAATATACGATCATCAATATTCTTATTGATAAACTAAAAAAGGCATCCAAACAAACTGGTATTAAACGCATTGCTATTGGCGGTGGTGTATCTGCAAATTCAGGAATCAGAAAAGCACTAAAAGACGGTGAATATAAATACGGTTGGAAAACATTTATTCCTAAATTTGAATATACTACAGATAATGCTGCAATGATAGGAATTGTAGGGTATTTGAAATATCTAAAAAAGGATTTTACTGATATGAATGTTGTAGCCAAGGCTCGAATAAAATTTTGAGTCTCATTATAACATTAATAGAAAATCAAAAAAACATCATTTTGAAGCACTAATAAAATGCAACTATTCTATAATCAAACGCTAACCATAGCTAGTACCGAAGTGAAATTTTCTAGAGAAGAAAGTAAGCATATTGCTAAAGTACTGAGAAAAAAAGAAGGAGATCTCTTGTATATTACCAATGGTTCTGGAGTGATGTTTACTGCTATTATTGTTCTATCAACCCCATCCAAATGCATTGCACAAATTGAAAACTACAAACAGCAGGAACCAAAAAACTACGGTCTTCACCTTGCAGTAGCTCCTACCAAAATGAATGATCGGTATGAATGGTTTTTGGAAAAGGCTACAGAAATAGGTATTGATCAAATTACACCTATCATTTGTGATCACAGTGAGAGAAAAATAATTAAACCAGAACGGTTTGAGCGTATCTTGCTAAGCGCTATGAAGCAATCTATACAATCTTTTTTACCCAAACTAAACCCTGCTATTTCTTTTTCTGATTTTATACAACAAGACACTACTGATCAATTATTAATTGCTCATTGTGACGAGGCCAAAAAGCTGGCTTTAAAAGATATCATCATTCCTAAATCAGACACGACTATACTTATTGGCCCTGAAGGAGATTTTTCTACAAAAGAAATTGAACTGGCTTTGACCTCTGGTTATACAGCAGTTACTTTGGGTGCTACCAGATTACGTACAGAAACAGCCGCAATAGTTGCTACACATAGTATCGCTTTTATGAATTCTTAAGCAGTAAACCCGCTTTATTCATTATCAAGTATCAATAAAAAAGGCTATATTCTACTATATGACTGATTCAGTTGTTGTTTTCCAAATTTGCCATGCATTTTGTCCAGCAAGGGCATAGTAGGCAAAGGATTTGAGACGTTGGTTATTCTCTTTTATGCGTTCCAAGACCATAAACCAGTTCATATAATTCTGTAGATATTTAGTTGCCACTCCATTAAATGGTTTCA